>CAZSAF010000049.1:0-14677 GCA_964604605.1 uncultured Lachnospiraceae bacterium | reverse complement strand
CCCTTCTTCTCTCCTTCCCGACGCACTTGCCGCGTCATCAAGGCAGATTTGGAAGTTTACTTCCAGACTTCCTCCCTTCAGAATCCCGGTAAGACTCCCGTTTCCAGAATCTCATAGATACGTTTCATATCCAGATGACGGCGAAGCATTTCCGCCAGCCGGTCATACTGCCGCTCTTTATATACGGAATAATCTTCCGTTTCCAGTCTGGAAAAATCCATTCCTTTTTTTGCCGCCAGCGCCTGCACAATCTTTTTTGAAACTTCTTCCCGGTCAAATATTCCATGAATATAAGATCCATAAATATTCTTCCGGCAGGCTCCTTCTTTTTTCTCTTTTCCTGTTACCCTGTCGCGGATCCGGGTCAGATAACAATCCCGCGCGTCCCCGGAATCGTCTGCTTCTCTCCGGAAAACACTCTGTCCCATATGGATCTCATACCCTGTAAGCGCCGCGCCTTCCAGAATATCAAGAGTTCCCGTCAGGCGTCCAAAAGCGCCATCTACCCGGGTCCGCGTCTTTTTCCCCGAGAATACGGTATCCACAGGAAGCATCTCCATTCCCCGGATACTGCCGCCTCTTTCTACGCCTTCCGGATCAGCCAGAGTCATGCCAAGCATCTGATATCCGCCGCAGACGCCAAAAACCACACATCCTTTTTCCCATGACTTCTTTACTGCTGTTTCCAGTCCGCTGCCGCGCATCCAGCAAAGATCTTCCATCGTGTTTTTTGTTCCCGGAAGAATAATCATATCGGGACTGCCCAGCTCAGAAAGCCTTTTCACATAACGCAGGGAAACCCCCGGTATACTTTCAAAAATATTAAAATCTGTAAAATTGGAAAGTCTCGGGAAACGGATTACCGCAATATCAACAGAATCCGCCTTCCGTTGTCCTTCCAGACGGACCGACAGACTGTCCTCATCCTCCAGATCCACATCCATATAAGGGACAACTCCCACAACATCTTTCTGGCAGATCTCTTCCAGCATACGGATACCCGGATCCAGAATCGTCTTATCCCCCCGGAATTTATTGATGACCAGCCCCTTTACCAGCTCTCTCTCATCCTCATCCAGAAGCATGACTGTTCCCGCAAGCTGTGCAAATACGCCGCCCCGGTCAATATCTCCGGCCAGGATCACCGGCGCGCCTGCCATCTTCGCCATTCCCATGTTGACGATATCATCCTGTTTTAAATTAATCTCCGCCGGAGAACCGGCTCCCTCAATGACAATGATATCATACATCTCATCCAGCTTATGGTATGCCTGCATAATATCCGGCACCAGCTCTCTTTTATAGCGGAAATACTCCCTGGCACTCATATTGCCCAGAACCTCCCCGTTGACAATCACCTGGGAGCCCATGTCGTTGGTAGGCTTCAGGAGAATGGGGTTCATGTATACATGGGGAGCGATCCCCGCCGCCTCTGCCTGCATCACCTGGGCCCGGCCCATCTCCAGGCCATCCTCCGTGATAAAGGAGTTGAGGGCCATATTCTGGGATTTAAAGGGCGCCACCCGGTAGCCGTCCTGATGAAAAATCCGGCACAGTCCCGCCGCCAGCAGGCTCTTCCCGGCGTTAGACATGGTGCCCTGTACCATAATCGCGCGTGCCATCCGCTTTTCCTCCTATGCCATCCGCTCTCGGAGCACTTCCAGGAGACGGGTATTTTCTTCTCTTGACCGGACCGCTACCCGGTAATAGCCGGACCCCAGTCCCGGATAATTCCGGCAATCCCGGATCAGGATCCCTCGTTCCAGGCAAAACGCTGCCAGATCCCCGGGGCCCTGAAAAAACACAAAATTGGCCTTGGAGCCGTAAATTTTGCAGCCCAGCTCCCGCATCTGCTCCTTCAGGAACCGCCGTTCCTGCCGGACCAGCGCCTGGGTCCGGCGGACATATTCGGTCTCTCCCAGGGCGGCCACACCGGCCCGCTGGGCCGGAACCGAAACATTCCAGGGCTGCAGCACCTCCCGCATCCGCTGAAGCAGCTTTCCGTTGGAGCAGAGGCCGTATCCCAGGCGAAGGCCCGGCATCGCATACAGCTTGGTAAAAGCCTTCAGGATAAACAGATCCTCCCGGTTGGCCAGGGAAGGCTTCAGAGAAAAGCGTTCCTCCTGATCCAAAAAGTCCAGGAAACACTCATCCGCCACACAGAACGTTCCGGTATCCTGACACCGCTGCAGCAGGGCTGTCAAAAAATCTACGGAGGCGTTCTGGCCCGTAGGATTCTGGGGATTGCAGAAAAAGAGCATATCCACCTCCGGCGTCACCGCCTCCAGCGCCTCCGTCCGGTAGGCAAAGTCCTCTTCCCTCCGCAGCGGAATATAGCCCACCGAGCAGTCCACTGCCCGCACGGCTTGCTCGTACTCGTTAAAGCCCGGAGCCCACACCAGTGCCTTTTTCGGCTTTATCGCCAGTGCCAGGCCAAAAATTAGATCCGCCGCCCCGTTGCCGCAGAGTATCCATTCCTTCGGAACCTGCTCCGCTTTCGAGAGGGCAGCCCGCAGCTCCCGACACTGGGGATCCGGATAGTGGATGGAGGCGTCCACCCCTTCCTTGGCCGCCTGCTGCACGGAATCCGGCATGCCCAGAAAATTCAGGTTGGCGGAGAAATCCAGCTCCACCGGTTTTCCATATATATCACCACCGTGAATGTGCATGCATCTGCCTCCTTTCCTCTGTTTGCCGTGTTTTTCACGGCATCCCGTTACACCCCGGAGGGTGTTTCCTACAGCAGCTCCAGTGCCAGCCGCACCGCTGCCACCACCGCCAGAAACACCCAGCTGGTGGCAAACATCAGCCGGTTGGCCCGGGGGATATCCGCCAGCTCCACCGGACGGTCCGGATCCCCAATGGTTTTCTTCTTGTGCAGAACTCCAAAGTACCAGGCATCCCCGGCCAACTCCACATGGAGCGCCCCGGCCATCACCGCCTCCGTGTGGGCGGAGTTGGGGCTGGCATGGTTCCACCGGTCCCGCTTGTAAATCCGCCAGGCGTTGCGGCCGTCCAGTCCGTTGAAAAAGCAGGCCGCCGTCATGGCCACCGCCGCCAGCCGGGCCGGAATATAGTTGAACACGTCGTCCAGCCGGGCTGCTGCCCTGCCGAAAAACAGATATTTCTCATTTTTGTAGCCCACCATGGAATCCAAGGTGTTCACCGCCTTGTACAGGAAGCCCCCCAAGGCTCCCCCCAAAGCCATGTAGAACAGCGGGGCAATCTCCCCGTCCGAGGTGTTTTCCGCCACGGTCTCCACCGCAGCCTTTACCACCCCTTCCTCCGTCAGGTTTTCCGTATCCCGGCCCACAATCCGGGACACCGCCTTCCGGCCTGCCGGGAGCCCATTTTTCTTCAGGGCTGTGTACACCTTCATACTTTCCACTTGCAGGGAGCGGGCTGCCAGCAGCTGGTAGCAGAACAGGGTTTCCACCCCGATTCCCAGCGCAATGTGCACCCGGTAGGAAAGCCAGAGCAACAAGGCGGGCGGAATCAGCGTGTACACAATCACGCCCACCACCAGCCAAATGCCACCGGCCATCTCTCCCCGCTGCGTCTTAGGGAAAGCTTTCCGCAGTGCGCTTTCCCATTTGGTTATAATCCATCCAATGCCCCGCACCGGATGCCAACGGGTCTGGGGATCCCCCAGGATCAGATCTAGCAGGAACCCCAGGAGCAGGGCAATCCCTGCCGTCTCCATTCTTGTCATGATCATCTCCGGCCGTCTCCTGCATCCATTATTTTCTGCGCCTGGCCGCAGCAGACCCGGTACACCTGGGAGGCCTGCTCTGCCAGCCGACAGGAAAGCCTTCCCACCTGCTCCCGCCACAGCCGATCAAAAGCGTCCATGGGGACCAGGCCGCAGCCCACCTCCCGGGTCACCACTACCAGGGAAGGATTCTCCCGGAACATCCGCTCCAGCATCCGCCCCAGCGCTCCGTTCTCCCCCTGGGCGGCCTCCGGTTCCTCCGCCAGCTTCCGGCGGACCAGCTCCGGGAAGTGGTTCAGCACCTCCACCTGCTTCCAGTCTGCCGGCTCTCCCTGGCTGCCGTCCCACACCCGGGGCTCCGGCTTCCCGGTGAGACTTCTGGCAAACGCCAGTTTTTTTTGATACGCGCCTCCGGTTACCAAACGCATGGCGCCTGTCCCCTCCTTTCCCCGGTTCTGCCGGGTATTCCCTTGTGCTTCCGGACCTGCCGCCGGCGCCGGTATGCTTTCTGGTCCGCCCTTCCAGTACACCGGCACCCCGTGGACCAGCTCCACCGCCAGGGAGAACCGCTCCGCCAGGGCGCTGTTCACCTCCGCCAGGGCCTGCCGGTACTCCTCCGTCTCCCCGGGATAGCAGGTGCCGTCCCCGAACACATCGTTGGACACCACAATCAGGGATTCCGCCTGCTCCGCCAGCCGGAACAGTCCCTCCCGGATCACCCGGGCCGTTTCCCCTTTCCGGCCATCCGGAGAAAACATCTCATTGGCCGCCAGGTTGGACAGGCATTCCAGCAGCACCGTAGTCCCGGGAGGAAGCACCACATCTTCCAGGTGGGTATACTTTTCCAGAGTGGTAAAGCCTTTTCCGGCCCGCAGCCGCCGATGCCGGGAAATCCGCCGCCGGCTCTCCGGGTCGTCCGCCGCCATGGTGGCAATGTACACCAGCGACCCGCAGGCAGGTGCTTCCCCGGTACCCTGGCCGCCGCTGCCCGCCGCTCCGGCGGCCAGAGCTGCCTGCCTCCGGGCGGCTGCCACCGCCAGCCCTTCCGCAAACTCCGACTTGCCGCTGCCGCTGCCGCCCCAAACCAACGCTCTCATGGGCCACCTCTAGTCCAGGGGCTGGTAGGCTTCCACCTGGATCTGGTCAAAGGTGCTCATGCCCCGGTACACGCTCAGGGCCATGTCCAGCAGCGGGAACAGGGCCACCGCCCCGGTGCCCTCGCCCAGGCACATGTTGCAGATCAGGAAGGGGCTTAGGCCCAGCGTATCCAGGATCAGCTTGCCCGCCGGCTCGTTGGATACATGGGAGGCAATCAGGTAATCCTTGACCCCCGGACAGAGGCGCACCGCCGTCAGCGCCGCCACTCCGGAGATAAAGCCGTCAATCACCGCCGGAATCCCTTCCGCGGCGCAGCCCAAAAACACACCGGTGAGGCCGGCAATGTCCAGGCCGCCCACCTTGGCCAGCACGTCCAGCGGGTCCGCCGGATCCGGCTGGTTCTTGGCAATCCCTTCCCGGATCACCTGAATCTTCTTTTCCAGTCCGGCGCTGGTGAGGCCGGCGCCCCTGCCGGTGACCTCCTCCGGCGGCACATTCAGGAACACGGACGTCATGGCGCTGCTGGTGGTGGTATTGCCAATACCCATCTCCCCGGTGGCCAGGATCTGGTATCCGTCGGCCTCCAGCTCTGCCACCTTCCGGATGCCAGCTTCCACCGCCTGCACCGCGTCCTCCCGGCTCATGGCCGGCCCCTTGGTGAAGTTGCGGGTGCCGTAGAGGGTTTTGTGCCGTTCCACCCGGGTATCCGTGATCATCCCCAGGTCCATGGGGAACAACGGAGCCCCGGCCTGCTTGGCCATCAGGGCCACGCTGGTGCAGCCGTCCAGGAAATTCTCCGCCACAATGGCCGTTACCTCCTGGCCCGTCTGGGTCACTCCTTCCTCCACAATGCCGTTGTCCGCGCAGCAGATGACCACACCTTTTTTGTCCAGCGTCACGTCATCGGTCCCGGCAATGCCGGCCACCTGCACCACCACTTCCTCCAGCTTGCCCAGGCTCCGCAGGGGCTTGGCAATGCTGTCCCAGCGCTTCCAGGCCCGCTCCTGGGCCTCCCGGTCCACCGGGCGGATTCTGCTAATGGTCTCTTCGATGAGCATAATCCCTTCCTTTCTCCAGGAAGCGGAACGCCGCTTCCGGGTTTGAATAATAATAGAGATGGGGGAATCCCGCCGCCAGGCTCTCCCCTCCGTGGACGCAGTTCCAGCGGGCGCCGTTCACCGGCTTTTCCGCCCCAAAGGCCTCCCCGCAGTCGGTGCTCTCAAAATAGTGGAACTCGTGACCCCGGAAGGTGGTGCCCGCCGGCCCGAAAACCGTCTCCTGCAGGGAGGTCAGCTCCACATAGCCAAAGCGTCCCAGCTTTTCCGTCCGGTAGCCCCGGCCCGGCAGAGCGCCCACCATCTCATGGTTAAACTTCTTCATATCCTCCAGCTCCCGCTGCAGGTACAGGAAACCGCCGCACTCCGCCGCACAGGGCATGCCGCCCTTCACCGCCTCCCGGATCTCCTCCCGCAGGGAGGCGTTAGCCTCCAATTTGCGGGTAAAAAGCTCCGGATAGCCGCCGCCCAGAATCAGGCCCCCCAGCCCTTCCGTCAAATGGGCGTCCTCCAGGGGGGAGAATTCCACCAGCTCCGCCCCCATCTTCCGCAGTAGCTGCAGGTTGTCCTCATAATAGAAGCAGAAGGCCGCATCCCGGGCCACGCCGATCTTCACCGGCCCCTCCAGATGGGGCAGCTGCGGCTCCTCCGCCGTCAGCTCCGGCGCTTCCTCCGCCAGGGCGATCAGCCGGTCCAGATCCAGGTTCTTCTCCAGGATCTTGGCCAGGCCGGCCAGCTTGTGCTGCAGCCCTTCCACCTCGTCCGGGGTCACCAGCCCCAGATGGCGGCTCTCAATGACATAGTCCTTCAGGCCGGGCACGCAGCCCAGCACCGGCACGCCGCATTCCTGCTCCACCACCGACCGCAGCCGTTCGTAGATGCGGGGGGACACCTGGTTGAAGATGATGCCCCGGATGCCGGAATCCTCCCGGAAGGAAACGAAGCCCTTGACCAGCGCCGCCAGGGACAGGCTCATGCCCTTGCCGTTTACAATTAACACCACCGGGGTGCCGGTGACCCGGGCCAGGTCGTAGGAGGAGGCGGTGAAGGTGCTGCCAGCCACACCGTCGTAGAAGCCCATCACCCCCTCCATCACTGCCATCTGGCTGTCCCGGCTGTTCTCCGCCAGCAGGTACCGGGTCAGGTTTTCCCCGGTAAAATAGGTGTCCAGGTTCCGGGACCGGGTGCCCAGCACCCGGGTGTGGAACATGGGATCAATGTAATCTGGGCCGCACTTGAAGGAGGAGACCGTCAGTCCCCGCTCCTTCAGAGCCTGGAGAATGCCGCAGGTGAGCAGTGTCTTGCCGCTTCCGCTGGAAGCGGCCCCCAACAAGATTCTGGGAAGCTTCATGGCTCCTCCTTTCCGCCGTGTCCCTCACGGCCTTTGGTCACACTTCCGAAGTATGTTCGTCCCCGGTGAAGGAAAACACCACCACCGGGTTGCCTCCGGTCATCAGATGGTAATGGCCCAAAATCCGGGCTTTGGCCACCGTAAGCTGGGCCACATCCAGGTCCGCCGCCGGGTGCTCCGCCAGCCATGCGGTGATCTCGGAAAGAGTCTCCAGGGTCACCGCGGTGGCCACCACCCGGGCCCGGGGATTTTTCCGCAGGACCACGTCCAGAATCTCCCGGAAATTCCCGGAGGTCCCTCCCAGGAACACATGGGTGGGCGCCGGCAGTTGCTCCAGGGCCTCCGGCGCCGTGCCCGCCACCACCGTCAGGTTGGGCACCCCCAGCCTCCTCCGGTTTTCCCGCAGAAGTTCCAGGGCCTCCGGCTTCTTTTCCACTGCGTAGACGGTGCCGGCGGCAGCGGCCCGGGCCATCTCCACGGACACAGCCCCGGTGCCGGCGCCTACATCCCAAGCCACCGCCCTTTGGGTCAGCCGCAGCTTGCACAGAGCCACCTCTCGGATCTCCTCCTTGGTCATGGGCGCCTTGCCCCGGAGGAATGCCTCATCCGGCAGCCAGGGGACCGCCGGGGTGTGCTCTGCCTCCGGGTTTTCAATCAACAGCACCTGAAGGCCATCCCACGGCCGCTGCTCCAGCTCCTCGGGGGTTCCCGTCTGAATTCGCTCCTCCGGGTAGGAAAGATTCTGCCCCACGGTCACCTGCACATGGCCCAGGCCGTACTCCCGCAGCTGCCGGCAGATATCCCCGGCGCTGCAGTCCTTACCCCCTGCCAGGGTGAACACCCGCCGGTGGTTCCGCACCGCCGCCGGCAGGTTGGCCTGCCGACCGTGGAGGCTGATCAGTGCCACATCCTCCCAGGGGATTCCCAGCCGGGCGCAGAAATACACCGGGGAGGACACCCCCGGCACTAGCCGCACCTGCCAGTCCGGCAGCTCCTCCAGCATTTTCTTGGCGCCGCTATAGAAGCCCACATCCCCGGACACCCCCACGGCCAGGTTCCGGCATTCCGGATGCTCCCGGACAAACGCCCGCACCTGTTCCGCCCGGTAGGCCTGCCCCATGGGCTTGCCAAAGCCCTCCAGCATAGGGAGCACCCGCCCGGCTGCCAGAATGGCGTCCGCCTGGCGGAAGGCTTCCTCCGCCTCCCCGGTCAGGGACAGTCGGCTTCCCATACCTACCCCCACAATGGCCAGGGAGCGGGGCGCGTCCTCTGCCGCCCCGGTCTCCGGAGCTTCCAGCCCCAGCTGCTCCAGCACCTGGGAGAAGGTGCAGCCCTTCTCCTGCACCGGCCGCCGCACCAGCACTACCTGGACGCCGGCCCGCCGGGCCGCCCGCAGCTTTTCCTGGAAGCCCCCGGCCAGGCCGGACTCCTTGGTCACCAGATACCGCGCTCCCACCTGCCGCAATAGGGCCAGGTTCAATTCCTCGGAAAAAGGTCCCTGCATGGCAATCAGATTCTTTCCCTCAAAGCCCAGGCTCCGGCAGAAATCCACGGACTCCCCGGTGGACAGGACCCGCGCCACCAGTCGCTGCCGCCAGTCCGACAGGGCCGTATACTTGGCCAGTTCCTTACTGCCGGTGGTGAGCAGTACCGTTCCCTGGGTCCCCGCCAGGTACTGCACCGCCTCCTCCACCGAACCCACGGTCACACAGTCCTCCCCCGCCGTGGACTCCTGCCGCAGCAGCCGCAGGTAGGGGACCCTACAGACCGCGCAGGCTGCCTGCAGGTTTTGGGAGACCACCGCCGCATAAGGATGGGTGGCATCCACCACCTGCCGGAAGGGCTCCCAGCGCAGCAGCTCCTCCATGGCCTCCTGGTCCAGCCGTCCCGCCGCCGCCTCCACATACCGTCCATTGGGAAGCAGGCTCTCCCCGTATTCGGTGGCCACACACACCAGCGCCGGCACTTGGCCGGCCTCCAGGGCCTCCGCCAGCCGCCGCCCCTCGCTGGTCCCGCCAAACACCAGAACCCGGCTCATAGGCGATAACCTCGGGGCGTCACCATCCGGCCTCCCACCTCTTTGGTCTGAGAATTGCCAATGAACACCGTGGTGAACATGTCCACCTGGGTATCCCGCAGCTCCGCCAGGGTCAGCACCCGGTGCTCCTCCCCTTCCCGGCCAATGTTCCGGACCAGGCCGCAGACCGTCGTCCCCGGCCGCCAGGCCAGAATCCGGTCACAGGCCTTCTGCAGGTAGTCATAGCGCTTCCGGCTGGAAGGGTTGTACAGGCAGATCACAAAGTCCGCCTCCGCCGCGGCGGAGAGCCGCTTTTCAATTTTCTCCCAGGGGGTCAGCAGGTCGCTTAGGCTGATCACCGCAAAGTCGTGGATCAGGGGGGCTCCCAGCACCGAAGCGCCGCCCACCGCCGCAGTTACCCCGGGGATCACCTCCACCGGAATTTCCGGATACCGTTCTCCAATCTCCAGCATCAGCCCGCTCATGCCATAGACGCCGGCATCCCCGCTGCAGATCATGGCCACCGTTTTCCCCTCTGCCGCCAGGGCAAAGGCCAGCTCGCACCGGTCCACCTCCTTGGTCATGGGTGTGGTCAGAAATTCCTTGCCCGGAAAATGATCCCGCACCAGATCCACATACACCGTATAGCCCACAATGGTATCACAGCTCTTTAAGGCCTCCGCCGCCCGGATCGTCATCTCCTCGTAACTGCCGGGGCCGATGCCCACCACCATTATCTTACCCAAAGCAAATCCTCCTGTCTCCCTGGGCCACCGCTACGGTCACCCCGTTTTCCGCCTGCTTTTTCACCAGCAGCCTGCCTCCGCCGGAGGCCAGCACCGCTGCCCGCTCGCACACATTGTCCACTCCCACGGTCCGGCTCACAAAAGCCGACGGGGAAAATTCTCCGGGAACCGCCTTCAGTTCCTCTGCGGAGAAAAACCGCAGCGGCCATCCCCGGTTCCCGCAAAAGGCCCGCAGGCCTTCCTCATCCTGCTTCCAGTCGATGGTGGCCGCTCCGGCCACCGCCTCCGGAAGAATTCCCTGTTCCTCCAGCACCCGGTCCACTAGGGCCCCGATCTCCTCCGGGGTCTTACCTCTCCGGCAGCCCAGCCCCAGCGTCAGGCACCGGGGGGCAAAAATCGGATTCTCCTTCCGCTTCACGCCCACCTCAAGGACAAGCCGGGCCTCCGGGCCTCCGGAAAGCTCCGGAGGGACCGTTCCCTCCACCGGGAAATCGCTGCGGAACGCCACCGGTTCCCCGGCCAGCACCGCCGCGGAAATCTCCTTGGCCAGCGCCATGGAAGGAATGGCCAGGTCGTTGTCCCGGGCCCACACATCCACCGCAAACTTGCCCCGAACATCCGTAGCGGTGGTGATCACCGGGGTCCCCCCCAGGATCCGGGCCGCTGTCCGGGCCAGGTCGTTGCCGCCGCCCAGGTGGCCGGACAGCAGAGAGATGGCATATTCCCCTTTCTCATCCACCACCACCACTGCCGGGTCTTTGGTCTTGCTCTGGATAAAGGGGGCGATGGTCCGCACCGCAATGCCACAGGCTCCCACAAAGATCAATCCGCCGCCGCTCTGGAACCGAAAGCCGCACCACTGGGATAAGGTCCCCCGCACCGGCGTAGCCGCCGAAAAATCCGCCGCCCATTTGGGCAGACACCAGTTTTCCGCCAGCCAGCCCGCAGCCTCCAGCCCTCGGGCCAGCCGTTCCGCCGTCTGTCCTCCGCCACGGGTAAAGCTGATCACCGCACAGTGTTTTTGCCCGGCCTCTCCTCCGGTCCCGTGCTTTCGGCCGCTCTCTCCCCCGCTCATGTATGGCTGGCCTTCCGGAATTCCGTGGAAAAGGAAGGATCATAGAGCAGGGAGCGCTGGTAGCCGCTCTGGGTCACCACATCCCCAATAATCATCAGCGCCGTCTTGGTAATACCGTTCTCCTTGGCCGTCTGGGACAGGGTCTCCACGGTACAGATCAGCTTTTTCTCCTCCGGCCAGGTAGCCTTGTACACAATAGCCGCCGGCGTGTCCGGCCGGTAGCCGCCGGCTATCAGTTCCCGGCTCAGCTGTTCCAGCAGGCCGGTGCTCAAGAAAACCACCATGGTGGCCTGATGGGCCGCAAAAGAGGCTATGCTTTCCCGCTCCGGCACCGGCGTAGCCCCGGCCATCCGGGTGATTATCACGCTTTGCGAAATGCCCGGCAGCGTGTACTCCATCCCCAGCGCCGCCGCTGCCCCGCAGAAGGAGCTGACACCGGGACAAACCTCATAGGGGATCCCTTCCTTCTCCAGCAGATCCATCTGCTCCCGGATGGCTCCGTAGACACAGGGATCCCCTGTATGCAGGCGCACCACCGTCTTGCCTTCCCGGTGGGCCTGTACCATCACTTCCATGACCTGCTCCAGGGTCATGGTAGCGCTGTTGTAAATGGTGCAGTCCGGCTGCGTCTCCTGTAAGAGTGCCGGATTCACCAGCGAGCCTGCATAGATCACCACCTGGGCCTCCCGCAGCAGCCGCTGCCCCCGCACCGTAATCAGATCCGGCGCACCGGACCCTGCTCCCACAAAATATACCATCTTCATTGGCCTCCTATTGTTCTGCCTTATCCTTGACCAGGATCAGGGAATAGTACCCGGCGTCCTCGGGGATTTCCTCCGCACTCCGGTAGACCTTCTCATTTTCCATGCCGCAGTTTTCAATCATGCACACATCCGCCCCGAGGGCTTCCAGCTGCGCCTTCACCTGGCCCATCTTTTTTCCGGCCTTCATCAGCACCCGGGTGCCGGAGAGCTTCAGCGCCTCTTCCACCGGATAGGAGGAAGGAATCACATGGAGCAGCTCCGCCTTCTCCACCAGGCCCATATTCAGCCGGGCCGCCACCGCGCAGAAGGAAGGGATTCCGCTGACAATCTCCGTGGGGTATCCCGCCTGCGCCACCAGCCGGTGGATATACAGATAGGTAGAATACACCGTGGGATCCCCCAGCGTCAGAAAGGCTACGCTCTTCCCCGTCTCCAGGATCCGCTCCACTGCCGCAGCCCCCGCCTCATGGCTGGCCGCCAGCTGCTGCTTGTCCTTGGTCATGGGCATGGGCACCGGCAGCACCTCTTTCCGGTCCAGCTCCGGATACGCCTCCCGGACAATCCGATAAGCCACGCTCTCCTCTTTTTGCTCCGTCGGCACCGCGATCACCGGTGCCTCCCGGATCACCCGCAGGGCCTTCAGGGTCAGCAGCTCCGGATCCCCCGGGCCCACCCCCACACCGTACAATGTTCCTCTCATGGGTTTCTCCTTTTTCTATGATTTTCTATGGATTTTTTCCTGTAAATTTTTCTATCTCTTTCTATGACTTTTCTTCTATGATTTTTCTTGCCAGCTCTTCCGCCCGGGCGGACCGCCCCAGCTCCCCCCGACGGCTGGAAAACAGGATCGCTCCAATGGGAATCCGGTCATAGCACCGGTGGCTGCAGTAAAACTCAATCTTCTCCAACAGAGAGCGGATCACCGGCTCCAGCACCCCGCCAGCCTCCAGCACATCCAAGGCATCCTCGGTGGTGGCGGCGGCCAGTACCCGACGTAGCGTCTCCCCGCTGGCCCCAGCCAGGGCCCCGTGAGCAGCCAGAATTTCCAGGCGGCAGTCCGCCTCCCGGGAGTGGGTATTCATAATCCCGCCCGCCACCTTCACAAACTTGCCGATATGGCTGACGAACAGCAGTCCCTGGAAACCATGCTCCAACGCCAGGTCAATGGTCTGCCCCACATAGTTGCTGCATTTTACCGCCCGCTCCGGGGAGAGTTCCTGCCCATCCCGGAGGAAACCCATGCCATAGTTGCCGGGGGCCGCCAGCAGATACCGGTCGCCCTCCGCCGCCCGTACGCTCACTTCCGCGGCAATGGACGCTACCAGGGCCGCCTCGCTCATGGGCTCCACAATCCCGCTGGTTCCCAGCACGGAAATGCCTCCCACAATGCCCAGCCGCGGGTTGAAGGTTTTGGCCGCCAGCTCCACCCCGGCCGGGATGGAAATGACAATCCGCAGGCCGCCGGTATACCCCAGCTCCTTCCGCACATCCTCCACGGTTTCCCCAATCATCTGGCGGGGCACCCGGTTGATGGCCGCATTCCCCACCGGCTGGTCTAATCCCGGCTTCGTGACACATCCAACCCCCACTCCACCGTCTATTTCCAGCTGTTCTCCCGGCATTTTTTCCACTGACGCAAAAATCTCTGCCCCATCCGTCACATCCGGATCATCCCCGGCATACTTGACCACAGAGCAGATAGCCTGCCCGCCCTCCCGGCGGCTTTCCCGGATGGGAAGCTGCAGGCGGATTCCCTTGGGCGTCAAAATAGAGACCGACTCCACCGGCTCCCCGGCCAGCAGGAGACGGGCTGCCGCCTGGGCCGCCGCCGCCGCACAGGTACCGGTGGTAAAGCCGAAAGCCATCTTTTTATTGTTTTTCTGGACGAAATAGTCCTCGATTCCGGTTTTCATCCGGCCCTCCCCATGAAACAAAAGAAAGCCCTCTCTTCCGCGCAGAAGAAAGGGCTTACACAACGGTATCTCTCCCAATTCTATAGTCCGCGTAGAATGGTTTCTCCGCTCGCAGGCAGGTCTTCTGACTCAAAGCTTTCGTCCTTACCCCCTTCCCGGTTTCCCAGTGGTTCTGGCAGGAACACTTTTCACAGCGACGGGCTCGTACAGGATTTGCACCTGTTTCCCTTTTCACGGTCCGAAGACCGCACCTGCGGCACAATTCCGGCGGATTTTTCCCCTCCGCCGAAGTCCAGTGCTAGTTTACCATTTTCCATGCAGACTGTCAATAATACCAACCAGGGTATCGTTCAGGAATTCCCGGAAATTTCTCCCGGGGAAAAATTCCATTCAAAACCGCTTTCCCGGTTCCCTCATCCCAGCTGAAACTGCTGGCGGCTTGCCCCCTGTCCCAGAGAAAGCACGGTTCCGCTGGCCACGTCCTGGAATTCCCCCACCCGGACGGCCGGGGCGGACATCTTCGGCCTTGCCGCTGTTACCGGATCGGACGGGGCCTGGGACTTTACCGATGTCACCGGAGCAGATGGGGCATTGTGTCAGTCAGTCCCGCACCCGCCGCCAACATAAGGATAATCCAAAGGGCGATGTTGCTGCTATCACTCGTCTGCGGGGAAGCGGCATTCAAAATATGTTGTGGCTTCGGAATAGTCAGCGTTCCATTCCCAACGCCGCTCGACCCATGTGGCGTTCTTCTTCGGTTGGTACAGTAATCGCTCTGCATGGTGTATGTACCGCCCATTTTTTCAAATATTGTTTTAGCCATAATATAAAGCAGGCTTTTGTAAAGCAAGCAAAGCCACGTTTTCTGTACAGAATCAGTCGAGAGAGGTAAGCAGAGAATAATTATAATATTTTGATGTACGGCTCAGTTCATCATTGAACTGCT
>CAZSAF010000048.1:10870-14952 GCA_964604605.1 uncultured Lachnospiraceae bacterium | reverse complement strand
AATATACTAACTTTTGGGAAAGTGTAAAATGAGTATAGAGTGTATCAAAGACGCGAATTTAGAGGAAAGCGGAATATAGCTTGACGGAGCGAGGAAAATCCTTGATTCCGATTTTGGATAGTATGTACGAATGGGGGGGCAAAGAATAGAACTTAAGTTTCTGCAATATGGCTTTGAATAAGTTGCGTCCATAAAAGCAGCCCCTTTTCTGGTGTCATGGGACTTGTTGGGGATGTGCCTTCCCCAACCTCTCCATGCAGCTTCCAGTCCGAAGTCATGGAGATGTGCCACCGAAAGGGGATTTACCAAAACAAATCAGAACCGGCGCAAGTTGACCGCCGGTTCCGACTAAATTTTTTTACTCCCTTATAGAACGCTACCGTCAGACGGACCATTCCTCTGACAGCGCTTCTTTTTTCAGCTGTTTTTCAAATGGCTTGCCACGCAGCCGGCTTTCCTTTACAGGAAATCCCGGATCCGCTTGCTGCGCACCGGGTTCCGCAGCTTCCGCAGGGCCTTGGCCTCAATCTGGCGGATCCGCTCCCGGGTCACGTTAAACTCCTTGCCCACTTCCTCCAGGGTCCGGGGATGGCCGTCCTCCAGGCCGAACCGCAGGATCACCACCTGCTTCTCCCGGTCCTTCAGGTCATCCAGCAGCACGTCAATGTGCTCCCGGAGCATCACCGACTCCACGTTGCCTTCCGGTGTCACCGCATTGCTGTCCGCCACAAAGTCGCCCAGATTGGAGTCATCCTCCTCGCCGATCGGCGTTTCCAGGGAAGCCGGCTCCCGGGCGATCTGCATGATCTCCATAACCTTTTCTTCCGTCATATCCAGGGCGGCGGCCAGCTCGCTGACCGAGGGCTCATAGCCCAGCTCCAGGGTCAGCTTCCGCTGCATTTTGGACATCTTGTTGATGGTCTCCACCATATGTACCGGCACCCGGATGGTGCGGGCCTGGTCGGCCAGGGCCCGGGTCACCGACTGACGGATCCACCAGGTGGCATAGGTACTTAGCTTATAGCCTTTTGTATAGTCAAATTTTTCTACACCTTTGATCAATCCCAGATTGCCTTCCTGTACCAGATCCAGGAAGCTCATGCCCCGGCCGGTATACCGCTTGGCAATGCTGACCACCAGACGCAGGTTGGCCTCAATCAGCCGCTCCTTTGCTTCCTGATCCCCCTCGGATTTTCTCTTGGCCAGCTCCAGCTCTTCCTCTGCCGTCAGAAGGGGCACCGTGCCAATCTCCTTCAGATACATCCTCACCGGATCCTCTGTGCCAATCCCGTCCAGGAGGTCAATGGCATCCAGGTCTATGTCCTCTTCCTCCTCACCGTTCATGACAAAATCATCGTCATCCTCCTCCAGGATAGTAGTTTCCATGGGGGTGGGTTCGTCTGTCATCACACGAAGTACGTCTATATTCTGGCTTTCCAGGTAATTGTAGATATTCTCCAGCTGTTTTTCAGACAGTGTCACGCCGGTGAAGAAATCATTGATATCATTGATATCCAACGTATTGTTTTTGGATTTCCCCAGCTCTACCAGCTTCTTCAATTTTTCCATGAAATTGTCTTTTTCCACTGTAAGCATCCTTTCTGAAAGCACCAAACAGCTCGGAGACACACTTCCCCCTAAAACAGGGGGAGGTCTACCCCGGGCTTTACCTTGAACCTAGATTATACAGGAGAATTTCAAAAATGTAAATACAAAAAAATCGGTTTTTCCCTAAAATTTTGCTAAACTTCTTCACTTCTGACAATAGACAAGGGTGTGTGCACCACATGCAGTTCCACATCCTGCCAGGAACCGGCAAATTCCCCATCTTTTACCCAGCGGATTTCTTCCTCTCCGTGAAACTGAATCCAGCTGGTCTTAAAGTGAAGCACGGAGGGGGAGCGGTCATCCTTGGCCAGCAGCGCCGCCATCAGCTCCGTCCACTCCCGCAGCGTCTCCGGCTCCCGGATCAGGGTCACCTCAAACTTGCCGTCGTTCAGCTGAATGTCCTCTCCCCAGAGGCCCTTGATGCCCGCCACGCTCAAAGAGTTGGTGACACCGCCAAAGAGGAATTTCCCTTCAATCTCGCCTTCTTCCCAGACCATCCGCATGGGATAGCGCTTCAGGTTCATCAAGCTGCGGGCTCCCTCCAGCAGATAGGCCTGGTGCCCCAGCACCTTCTTCAGCTCCTGGGGGGTCTCATAGGAGACAGCGGTAAAGGCGCCAAAGCCGAACACGTAGTTGAAATAAGCGCCGTTGGCCTGGCCGATATCCACCGGGAACGGCTTGCCGGTTACGGCCACCTTGGCCGCCTTCACCAGATCCCCCGGCAGCCCCAGGGTCCGGGCAAAATCATTGGTGGTGCCGGCCGGTATATAGCCCAGGGCCGGCCGTTTTTCCGGCGCCAGGCGCATCAGGCCGCTGATCACCTCATTGAGGGTGCCGTCCCCGCCGCTGCACACCAGCAGCGGAAAACTTCCGCCCCGTTTGCTGACCACCTGGGTGGCCTCCCCGGCCGCCTGGGTTACATACACCTCCACCCGGTAGCTGGCTCGGATAAACCGGCTCAAAATGTCCGATACCTTTCCACGGATTTTTGATTTTCCCGCAAAGGGGTTGTAGATAAACAGCAGCTTTTTCATGTCGGCTCTCCCTCCTCTGTCTTTGGATTTCCGTAGGCACGCAGGGCCGTGGGCAGCGGAAAGCGCTCCCGCAGCTCCTCCCAGGGGACAAATACCCAGTCGCCCGCCAACTCCCGGGCCAGCCGGATCCGGTATCCCATCATATACCACTCCACATGGGAAAAGATATGCTTCGCACGGCCCAAAGCCTCCACGGAAAGGACTACGGCCTGTTGTGATTCCAGCCACTGCCGGACCTGCGCTTCCGTCCACCAGCCCTCCACGGCGGGGAACTCATAAAGGCCAGCCAAAAGGCCTTTGGAAGGACGCCTGCGGATGGCCACTTTTCCCTCCGTCTCCAGCCGGAGCACGGTCCGTTTCTCCAGCCGCCGGGGCTTCGGCGGCGATTTGACCGGAAAACGATCCACCGCTCCCTGCTGCCGCGCCCGGCAAACGTCCTGCCAGGGGCATTCCCCGCACAGAGGAACACCGCCGGGAAGGCAGACGGTCTCCCCCAGCTCCATGATCCCCTGGTTGAAATCCCCCGGGGCCACCTCCGGAAGGATTTCCCGGATCAGCTCCTCTGCCTCCCGCTTGACCTGGGGACGGCGGATGTCCGCGTCATCCGCAAACAGACGGGCCAGCACCCGCAACACATTGCCGTCCACCGCCGGCACCGGCTGCCCCCAGGCAATGGAGGCGATGGCACCGGCGGTATAATTCCCGATTCCCGGCAGCTTCCGCAGCCGGTCATAATCCGCCGGCAGTTCCCCGCCGTACTCTTCCACGCAGATCCGTGCCGCCTTCTGCAGGTTCCGGGCCCGGCTGTAGTAACCCAGCCCCTCCCACAGCTTCAGTACTGCCTCTTCCGGGGCTGCCGCCAGGGCGGGAATATCCGGCAGGGCCTCCAGAAACCGCTGGAAATACGGCTTCACCGCCTCAATACGGGTCTGCTGCAGCATGATCTCCGAGAGCCAGATCCGATAGGGGGAGGGGTTCTCCCTCCAGGGGAGCAGCCGGGCATGCTTCCGGTACCAGTCCGCCAGCACCGGCGCGGCCTGCCGCAGACACGCAATTTTATCCATTTTCTTCCATCCTTATTCCCCAAAATTCTCGCCCTATTATAGCATGGTTTTCCCATGGATGTCCATGTTTATTTCTCCGCCGGCGGCACATGCTAAAACCAGGAGGTGATACCAATGAAAAACGATAACCGTGCTGACAACAAGTACAACACCACGCCGGACACGCTGCAGGCGGCCAGCACCACCGACTTTACCGGGCTGATTCCCGCCGCCCCCATGAGCCGGGAGGAATACAGCGCCTACCTGGATCTGTATCCGTTCCTGCCTCCCTCTGGCAAGAAAGACGATCCCAACCCCTGATTCGGATTCCGTCCTTGTTCGGAGCCCCAGCTTCTGGCCAGGCGCCCATTTTCCCCAGCGGAATCTCCTCTTTTTT
>CAZSAF010000048.1:0-10770 GCA_964604605.1 uncultured Lachnospiraceae bacterium | reverse complement strand
CCAGGCATCCACCGGATCCTCCGGCAGCCCGCCAGGTGGGCATGGCCTACGTCCCCTGGCAGACCTGGCAGTCCCGTCCCAGGCACTGATGGTTGGCACAATTTTCCAGGAGTTGGATTACCCCTAGATGGTGGGAGGAGGCTGCGGAAGCGCATGCAGATAAATCCGATTGCAAAAAAAGTGTATGAGTATGGCTTTGTTTTAGATGACGCGATCCTGTTTCTGGACACCCATCCGGACGACCCGGAGGCCCTGGCCTACTACCGCCAGATGCGGAAGGCCTACCAGGAGGCTTATCAGGAGTATGTGGCCAACATAGGCCCTCTGATGATCACCGACGTGGACCCGGAAAAGGGCTGGTCCTGGCTGGATGACCCCTGGCCCTGGGGAGGGATGTGCTGATGTGGAGATATGAGAAACGGCTGCAGTATCCGGTGAACATCTCGCAGTCCAACCCTAAGATTGCCCAGTTCATCATGAGTCAGTATGGCGGGCCGAGTACCTATCAGAGATTATATTGACGGCCCCGCACAAAAGAGGAGCGGTCCATTCAGTCCGCTCCTCTTCTGTCGTGTTAGTTTTCAAACACCAGCTCGACTTCTTCCAGCTCTGCCTCCAGCTGATGCTCTTTTCATGTGGGGGAGCGGTGGCAAGCCCGCCCACCCTGTTAGTTTTTACGCTATTGTGTCAATCCTATCTTTTAATCGTCTTAACTCGTTCTCCATCCGATTTACGCTGATTAAAAGCATTTCCTTTTCATTTTCCACTTTTGAGGCCTCATCAAGTTTTCGGCTCAGATCAAGATGACCTTCTGCTATAATTTTTATATTGCGATTTGTTTCATTTTCAAGTGTCAGTTGGATATCTGTTATTTTCCTATCCATTTCTGACAACTTATCTAAAATCATTTTTGTTTCATCTGCCATGCTTTCAACCTCCTTTTTGTCAAGGTCTTGCCCTTCCTTAACTGTCTCTATTATAGCACTATTATTAGTGCATGCCGACACCTTTTTTAGTGTTTTTAAAAATATTTTATTTTTTCTTCATCCGTCGGCACTATTTCAATGATATCCGACGGTTGACATCTCAATATGATGCAGATTGTATTTAACGTTTTTGTGTTTATGTTTCCGCCTTGCCGCAGATTTTGCATAGTGGCCTCTGACAATATTTTTTCCCGCCGCATCCGGTTAGCTGTATAGCCACGATCTGCAAGCGTTTTTAATACATCTATTTTATAGTATAACATTTTTTGCTCCTTTCGTTTTTGCTACCTATATTATATAGTAGATTTCCGGAAAAGTAAACACTAAATATAATTTTAAAAGATTCTTTCTTTAGTGTTATAGTATAGCCATAAGATAAAGAACGGAGGCAAACAAAATGATGACAAATGAAAACATTTTAAAAGATTTATGGAGCCTGAAAGATGTAATAGCAGAAGGCAAAGACGGGGCCCGGACGGCGAGATCGGCGCTTCCATGCGCTATCTCTCCCAGCGGTACGCCATGCCCTTCAAGATGGCCCGCGCTTCGCTCACAGACATCGGCACCGAAGAATTGGGGCACATGGAGATTGTGGCCGCCATTGTCCGGCAGCTGACCCGCAACCTCTCCGTGGAGGAGATTGAGGCCTCCGGCTTCGGCCCCTACTACATTGACCACACCGTCGGTATATGACCTCAGGCGGCAGGCGGTGTCCCCTTTAACGCCTGCGAATTCCAGAGCAAAGGGGATGCCATTACGGACCTGTTTGAAAACCTGGCTGCGGAACAGAAAGCCCGCACCACCTACGACAACATTTTGCGCACCATCCACGATCCGGAAATCTGTGACCCCATCCGCTTCCTCCGGGAGCGGGAGATCGTCCACTTCCAGCGGTTCGGTGAAACCCTCCGGAACGCCATTGAGGAGATGAACAGCAAGAACTTTTAAGCCTTTAACCCGGGATTTGACACGGCGATGTGGAAGAAAGCCAAGGAAAACCGGTAAGCCACTACCCTGCGGAATTACCGCAGGGCAGCTTTTGCGCAATAAACCCGAGGGCGACCGGCGGGCACCATCAGGCGAAGATTCCGGGCTTTCCATTTGGAAACAAAATTGAATTCTTTCTTAAAATAGAGTACAATAGAGACAAATAAATGCAGAGGAGGGAAGCGAATGGAGCGCTGTTCCGATATGCTAGAGAAACTGGTTCCTGGACTCGTCCAGATCTTCCAGGATTCGATTGTCCGCATTATCCTCTATGGCTCCGTGGTCAGGGGTACTCAGACGGAAGAATCCGATATAGATATTGCTGTTCTCGTTACAACATACACCAAAGAAATGCACGACCAGATGACCGATTTTGTTGTAGACCTGGAACTGGAATATAATCAGATGCTTTCTGTGCTTCTGATCGATTACGATAAATTCACGGAATGGGAAAATGTTATGCCATTTTATAAAAACGTGAAAAAGAAGGGAAGTGTATTGTGGCAAGCAGCATAAAAAATCTGGCCAAATACCGATAGGAAAGATCCTCTGAAGAATTAGAGAACACTAAGGCTATGCTGGAATACGGAAAGTATAAGCTGGCATTGAATCGCTCTTATTATTCCATTTTTCACGGAATGCGCGCAGTAAATGCGCTGGACGAATTTGACAGCAGCAAACATAGTGGCGTTATCACTCATTTCAATCAATATCACGTAAAAACCGGCAATTTTTCCAAAGAAGCATCCAAAATCATCCGGACTGCTTCCGAAATGCGGGAACACGCCGATTACGAGGACTTTTTTTTGTAGCCTCCCGCCAAGACGCGGAAGAGCAGGTGCAAAAAGCAGAAATCTTCCATCAATTTGTTTTCAACTATCTGAAAGGGAAAGATATACTATAGCAGTTCAACAAAAATCGCAAAAGAGGACATCTATCCGTTAGTGGAATCCCTGCTGTAATCTTGACAAACCGACGGCCAAGGCGTTAGGATATATACATACCAGATGAATGTATGAAACAAGAAGGCTCATGGTGGCACGAAATAAATATCCAGAGATCACCGTTGAAAAAATATTGGACGCGGCGCAGCGACTTTTTTTAGAGAAAGGATACGAAAATACAACCATTCAGGACATTGTCGATGAGCTTGGCGGATTAACCAAGGAGGCAATTTACCATCATTTTCCATCCAAAGAGGATATTCTCTGCGCTTTGAGCGATAAACTCTTTGCTGACAATAATCCCCTTGCCATTGTAAAGCAGAGAAAAGATTGGAACGCATTGCAGAAAATGCGGGATGCGGTTAAGCTTAATCAACAAGACACGCAAGAAAAGCAGCTCCAGATCCAGGCGCTGCCCTTGCTGAAAAATCCGCATATTTTGGCAGAAATGATCCGCTCCAACCGTGAACATCTCACGCCGTTGTGGTTTGATTTAATAGAAGAAGGGATCACCGATGGTTCTGTCCAAACCCAATACCCCAAGGAAATAGCGGAGCTGATCCCCTTGCTTGGCGATGTATGGCTCTATCCGAGCGTCTTTCCTGCAACGGAGGAAGAAATCATTCATAAGTTTTTGTTTCTGAAGGAAATGCTCGAAAAAATGGGAGTTCCGATTGTGGATGATGAGTTAGTAGAACTTGTCAAGGCAAGACTCCATCAAATTTCCACCCTGTAAGGTAAACGAAAAGGCATTTTCATTGGAAGCAGAAAGGGGCAAACAGAATCATGACCTATGTTTTTATACATGGACTCGGGCAGACTTCCTCCAGCTGGGACCGGGTAATCGCCCAACTACCTCCGGACATTCCCACGGAACGGCCTTGCTTACCGGACATGGTAAAAGATAAACCGATTACATACGCCAATCTCTACAAAGCATTTGAAACGGAATGCAACCGTATGGAAATGCCTCTATGCCTGTGCGGCATTTCACTGGGCGCAATTCTGGCATTCCAGTATGCGCTCAGCAATCCAAAAAAGATAAAATCCTGCGTGTTCATCGCACCGCAATACCAAATGCCGAAATTGTTATTAGACATTCAAAACATGGTGTTTCGTATTTTGCCGCCATCGGCGTTTGACTCCATGGGCTTTTCCAAAAGAGATGTGATTGCATTGACAACCTCCATGAAGAAGATCGACTTTTCCCCCTTGTTGAGCAAGATTACCTGCCCGGCTTTCATCATCTGCGGCCAAAAGGATCGGACAAACCAGAAAGCAGCAAGAACATTGGCAAATGTGATTCCAAATGCAAAACTGTCCCTTGTGGAAGGCGCTGGGCATGAAGTAAATACAGACGCTCCCGCCGCATTAGCCGGCCTCATAAAAAAGGCATGGTTCCCGGAACAGGCACGCACCAAACCATAAACAGCTGCTCTCTCCCCTCCCCGCCCGGAACCGGGCGGGGAGCCTTTTCACCGGGAAAGATACCGGTACAGGAAGAAAATCATCTCGCCCGGCGTTGGCTTCTCACGGATCCGCCGGCCGGCAATGCTCTCCAGGACCTTCCGGTCCCCGTATTCCCAGCAGTCGTCCACGGCCCGGGAGATACTCCTGGCCACACTGCGAGGCGTCTGACAGAGACTGGCGGCAATGCGGAGATACAGCGTAACCGTAAGGTTCCGGGCCGGAAACGCCCCATCCTCCAGGCAGTACTGGACAGCGGTCGCCAGCTGCTTGTAGCCGGTGAGGGTAGGATGGCCGGACAGCTTATAAATGGTGGCGTCAATCATCTTTTTATCCATACTTCCAATCCCCTTTCTTGCCGTGTTTTCCACGGCATTCCGAATATATTCTTGTAGTAATAATATCCTACCACATTTTTCGGAAGAATGGAGTGTTATACAAGCGTACATGACAGAACGTTGTCAAAAAGAGCCGCAAAGAGGGTGCTGGGGAAAAGCTCCGGAACGTGCGAGTGCCCTGCGGGAATCCGCAGGGCACTCATCCTTTGGGAGGATATGGAAAGAGTAGCTCTCTTCCAATCAGCGTCCTTGTGGCCAGCGCCTTCCGAAAAGCCTGGCCTCCTTTTTGGAACAGGAAAAGGAATGCAAAAACGCTTATGTAATAGTGTAAACAAATCTTCCCATTCTGTCAAGCGGTGTCTTTTCCCTTTTGTTTTTTTCCTTTTTTCATCTCATTCCCCCACTTTCATGCTATTTTCGCTGTTTTAAAAGGAGTTTTTGGCTGTTTTTCTGTCCCATTTTGGGTTTTTCCCCCTCTCATTTTTCTCCAGCTGCTTTTAAAAAAGTATTTAAGAAATCTTTCCGGATATCAAAATTTTTCTTGACATTCTCTTTTCTCCCGTGCTATACTGGGCCCGAAAACAGAAACGGCTTTCATTACTGACGGATTGATGTGGACAAAACCACAGGGGAATGAAAAGCCGGTCATCCGCCGACCGTCTGGGCAGCATCGCAGCATGGGATGCTGTCCTTTTTGTTTACCCAAAAAGGGCAATCCCTGCCGGATGTTCACACAACCAAGAGGAGAAACGATATGACCATGAAACAGTGGGAAACCTTCCAACCCGGCAGATGGCAGGAGGCCATTGACGTCCGCGACTTCATCCAGAAAAACTACCATCCCTATCTGGGGGATGAGAGCTTTCTGGCCCCTGCCACGGAGCGCACGGAAAAGCTGCTCCACAAGCTGGAGAACCTGCTGGCCCTGGAGCGGGAATTCGGCGGCGTCCTGGACATTGACACCAACACTGTCACCTCTCTGCTCAACTACAAACCCGGCTATCTGGACAAGGAGAACGAAAAGATTGTGGGACTCCAGACGGACCGGCCTCTGAAGCGGGGCGTCAACCCCTTCGGCGGCCTGCGGATGACCCGGGATGCCTGCCGGGCCTACGGCTATGAACTCTCCCAGAAGGTGGAGGACGAGTTCCAGTACCGGACCACCCACAACGACGGCGTTTTCCGGGTCTACAACCAGGAGACCAAGACGGCTCGCCATTGCGGGCTGATCACCGGGCTGCCGGACGCCTACGGCCGGGGCCGGATCATCGGCGACTATCGGCGGGTGGCCCTTTACGGCATTGACCGGCTCATTGCGGAGAAGGAAAAGGACAAGGCCCGGCTGAGCCGGGAGGCCATGGATGCGGATCACATCCGGCAGCAGGAGGAATTGTTCCAGCAGATCAATTTCCTGGGCAAGCTCCGGGATATGGCCGCCCTCTACGGCTTTGACATCACCCAGCCCGCCGCCACGGCCCAGGAGGCCATCCAGTGGCTGTACTTCGGCTATCTGGGCGCCATCAAGGAGCAGAACGGCGCAGCCATGAGCCTGGGACGAGTCTCCACCTTCCTGGACATCTACCTGGAGCGGGACCTGGCCGCCGGACGCCTTACGGAAGCGGAGGCCCAGGAACTGATGGATGACTTTGTCATGAAACTGCGGATGGCCCGGCACCTGCGGACCCCTGCCTACAATGAGCTGTTCGGCGGCGATCCCATGTGGATCACCGAATCCCTGGGCGGCATGGGCAAGGACGGCCGCACCCTGGTCACCAAGAACACCTACCGGATGCTTCACACCCTGTACAACCTGAAGCCCTCGGCGGAGCCCAACCTGACCGTGCTCTGGTCCCAGGACCTGCCGGCCCCCTTCAAGCGCTACTGCGCCAAGGTTTCCTGCGACACCGATGCCATCCAGTATGAGAACGATGACCTGATGCGCCCCCAGTTCGGGGACGACTATGCCATTGCCTGCTGCGTCTCCGCCATGCAGGTGGGCAAGCAGATGCAGTTTTTCGGCGCCCGGGCCAACCTGGCCAAGCTGCTGCTGATGGCCCTAAACGGCGGAAAGGATGAGATGAAGAACATCCAGGTGGGGCCGGTCCACGAGCCCTACCTGGGAGAGTACCTGGAATATGACAAGGTGCTGGAGCTGCTGGACTTCTACCGCCCCTGGCTGGCCAGCATGTACGCCAACACCATGAACATCATCCACTACATGCACGACAAGTATGCCTACGAGAAGACCCAGATGGCCCTCCACGACACGGAGGTGCACCGGTTCATGGCCTTTGGGCTGGCGGGATTGAGCGTTATGGCCGACTCCCTGTCTGCCATCAAGTACGCCCGGGTACGCTGCGTCCGGGATCCGGAGACGGGGCTGATCACCGATTACCAGGTGGAGGGAGAATACCCTGCCTTTGGCAACGATGACGACCGGGTGGACCAGATTGCCTGCGAGCAGGTGGAAAAATTTTATAAAGAGCTGGAGAAGATCCCCCTGTACCGGAACGCAGAGCCTACCCTCTCCATTCTGACCATCACCTCCAACGTGGTCTACGGAAAGAAAACCGGCTCCACCCCCGACGGCCGGAAGGCCGGGGAGCCCTTTGCCCCGGGGGCCAATCCCATGCACGGCCGGGAGAAAAACGGGGCCCTGGCCTCTCTGAACTCGGTGGCCAAGCTCTCCTACCGGTACTGCAAGGACGGCATCTCCAACACCTTCTCCATTGTCCCCCAGGCTCTGGGCAAAACGGAGGAAGAGCGGCTGGCCAACCTGACCTCCATTCTGGACGGCTACTTTGCCCAGATGGCCCATCACCTGAACGTCAACGTGATGAACCGGGAGACCCTGATTGACGCCTACCATAACCCGGACAAGTACCCTAACCTGACCATCCGGGTGTCCGGCTATGCGGTGAACTTCCACAAGCTCACCCGGGAACAGCAGCGGGAGGTGATTTCCCGGACCTTCCACGAGGCCCTGTGAGCGGCCCGGTCTGCGCCGGCCCTTCCGTGAGCCTGTCCGGCAGCCCTTCGGAGGGGCCGGTAACCGGCCGGATCCACTCCTTCCAGTCCATGGGAGCGGTGGACGGGCCGGGGCTGCGCTACGTGATCTTTCTCCAGGGCTGCCCCTGCCGCTGTGTTTACTGCCACAACCCGGACACCTGGGACTTCTCCGGGGGGAATGTCTACGCCCCGGAGGAAGTGGTCCGGCGAGTGGTCCGGTACCGGACCTATCTGCGGGACGGCGGCATCACCGTCACCGGCGGGGAACCGCTGCAGCAGCCGGCGTTCACCGCGGAGCTGTTCCGGCAGCTGCAAGCGGAGGGGTTCCACACCGCCCTGGACACCAGCGGCATCGGCTCCCGGGAGGGGGCGGAACAAGTGCTGGCCCACACAAACCTGGTGCTGGCGGATGTGAAATTCCTCTCGGAGGAGGATTACCGCCGGTACTGCCAGGCGGATTTCCGGCAAGTGGTCCGGTTTCTGGATCTGGTCCGGGAGAAAAATATCCCGGTATGGGTGCGCCGGGTGGTGGTCCCCGGCCTCAATGACACGACGGAGCATATACAGGAGTTGGTCCGCTTTCTGGCGGATTACCTCAACACCCGGCGGGTGGAGCTGCTGCCCTTCCGGAAGCTCTGCCTGGAAAAGTACCAGGCCATGGGGATTCCCTTCCCGCTGGCGGATACACCGGAAATGTCCGAGGCGGCGCTGGAGCCCCTGCGGCAGCTGCTCCCAGCGGAATGGCGGTGACTTCCGGTCTGGAACACCTCCGCTTGGCCTGACGTGGATGGCCCGGCCCGCCGCTTCTGGCTGGCTGTCCCTCCCACCTTGACAGGCCTTCCCCTCTGTGCTATAATCCCCACCAGTGGCCCTGGA
The DNA here is from genome assembly GCA_964604605.1 of uncultured Lachnospiraceae bacterium. Taxonomy (GTDB): domain Bacteria; phylum Bacillota; class Clostridia; order Lachnospirales; family Lachnospiraceae; genus Pseudolachnospira. Next base: position 2,163 of record CAZSAF010000048.1, on the reverse strand, counting down.
AAATCACCGAAGGTCACTGAAAAAGAGATGAAAGGAGAGGCCATGTTTCGCTAAGCACGCATTTGGATGATGAACAGAAAAAACGGAATCTGCGCAGGCAGATATTTTTCTGGTTTTCCAAATACGGGCAGGCGTCACAGGTCTCTTTTGATCCGGCGAAAGCGGGGTTTTCCTCCTTTTGCTCCCTGACACGCATGTTTTTTGGAAAGCCAGGGTGCGAAGGGAGGTTTTTTTATGCTGCAAATCAAACATTTGACCATCACCCACAAAAAGGACCTGCGGGTTCTGTTGGAGGATTTTTCCCTGTCCCTCCAGCCCGGCGACAAGGCGGCCATCATCGGGGAGGAGGGAAACGGCAAGTCCACCCTCCTGCGGCTCATTGCCGGGGATCCCCAGGTGGAGGAGTACGTGGAGTACACCGGGGAGATCCTCCGGAACGGCTGCCGGATGGGGCTTTTGTCCCAGGAGTGGGAGCCGGGGCAGAAGTCGCTTTCCGTGTGGGAGTACTGCTCCCAGTCCCCGGCATTTCTGGAACAGTCCCCCCGGGAGCTGGCTGCCCTGGGCCGACGGCTGGGATTGTCATTGGATTTTTTCTATGCCGACCAGCCCCTGGGCGCCCTTTCCGGCGGCAAACGGACCAAGCTGCAGCTGGCGCTGCTCCTGGCGGAGGAACCGGATCTGCTGCTCCTGGACGAGCCCTCCAACGACCTGGACGTGGAAACCCTGGTGTGGCTGGAACAGTTTATCCAAAGCTGCCGCCAGCCGGTCCTCTACGTTTCCCACGATGAGACGCTGCTGGAGCGGACCGCCAACGTGATCCTGCACCTGGAACAGCTGCGGAAGAAATCCCGGCCCCGGTGCACAGTGGTCCGGCTCCCCTACCGGGAGTATGTCTCCTCCCGCCGGAATCTTATGGAGCGCCAGGAGCAGACCGCCAAAAAGAAGCAGAACGAGTTCCGGAAAAAGCAGGAGCGTTTCCGGCGGATTCAGCAGAAGGTGGAGAACCAGCAGAACGCCATCTCCCGGCAGGATCCCCACCACGCCGCCCTGCTGAAAAAGAAAATGCACACGGTAAAAGCCATGGAGCGCCGCTTTGAGAAGGAGGAGGCTAACCTGGCCCAGCGGCCGGACACCGAGGAGCCCATCTTCTTCCGCTTTCCGGCGGACATCACCCTCCCCGCAGGCAAGCGGGTGCTGGATCTGGAGCTGCCGGAGCTGACCGCTGGCGGCCGGGTGCTGGCCCGGAACCTGCGGCTCCACGTGTGGGGGCCGGAAAAAATCGGCATCTTTGGCCGCAACGGGGCGGGAAAATCCACGCTGATGAAGCAGATTGCCCAGTCCTTTCAGGGCCGGACGGATCTGACCGCCGCCTACATGCCGCAGAATTATGAGGATGTGCTGGACTTTTCCCAGACACCGGCGGAGGCGCTGGCCAAAACCGGAGACCGGGAGGAAATCCAGCGGTTCCGCACCTACCTGGGCAGCCTCCGGTACACGGAGGAGGAGTGGAGCCATCCCATTCGGGAGCTCTCCGGAGGGCAGAAGGCCAAGCTCCTGCTGCTGGCCCTCTCCCTGTCCGGAAGCCCGGTGTTGCTACTGGACGAACCCACCCGCAACCTGTCTCCGTTGTCCAACCCGGTGATCCGGCAGATGCTCTCCTCCTTCCCCGGGGCCATCATCAGTGTCTCCCACGACCGGAAGTACCTGTCCCAGGTCTGCACCGCCCTGTACCGGCTGACGGAGGAGAGGCTGGAGCCGGTGGAGGACCCGTTTTCCGGCTGAACCGCTCCCGCCTCCGGGGAATACACTGGTAAAAAACGGAGGTTTTTATGACCGATATTCTATATTCCATGCCGGTTCTCCTGATCAGCATGGGAATGAACATTTTGCTGGGGCTGTATTACCAGGTGGGAATGTCCGGAAACGCTTTTCAGCTGCACCGGCTGCTGGGCGGCATTGCCAAAGCCGGGGTGGTGGGCCTGTCCTTTATTGGCCTGGCCTTCTGCTTTGACCGGATTGACCTGTCCTCCCTGGGCATCTCCGCCAAGAAGGAAGGCACGGAGGGCAGCAGGCCCCATGGCAGCGCCGCCGGCTGAGCGGATCCGCCTTTCAGCCGGTGGAGGCTGGCCCGGCGGCGGGCGAAAAAAACCACCGCGCTCAACA
>CAZSAF010000047.1:6749-15380 GCA_964604605.1 uncultured Lachnospiraceae bacterium | reverse complement strand
TAAAAATTGATAGATTTAGTCGGGAAGCACATTCATGCGTTTGGCGTGCAAAACCTGCGGAAAAGCCTTGACTTCCCCTCACAGGCATGCTATGATATCAGAGTATGCGTAGCATACTTTTTGCCGCACAACGAGGTTGAAAAGCTCCGCAAAGGCGGACACCGAAATTGGCGAGTATTGAAACAGGAGGTGCTTCTATGTACGCAATTATTGCTACGGGCGGGAAACAGTACAAAGTTTCCGAAGGCGATGTGATCCGCGTGGAAAAGCTGGATGTGGAAGCCGGTCAGACCTATGAATTTGATCAGGTCCTGGCGGTGAACGACGGGGAGCTGACCATCGGCTGCCCCACAGTGGCAGGCGCAAAGGTAACCGCGACGGTCCAGGGCCAGGGCAGAGGCAAGAAAGTGATCGTCTACAAGTATAAGCGCAAGACGGGCTATCACAAGAAGAACGGCCACCGTCAGGCTTATACGGAACTGAAGATTGATTCGATTGCCAAATAAGAATCCTGTGTGTTAGCATGAGTACAAGGAGGTGGAATTCATGGCTCACAAAAAGGGAGTAGGCTCCACGAAAAACGGAAGAGATTCCGAAGCAAAACGGTTAGGAGCAAAGAGAGCGGACGGACAGTTTGTGCTGGCCGGAAATATTCTGTACAGACAGCGCGGAACGAAGATCCATCCGGGTGTGAACGTAGGCCGCGGCGGCGATGATACGCTGTTTGCGCTGACGGACGGAGTGGTTCGTTACGAGAGAATGGGCAGAGATAAAAAGCAGGTTTCTGTCTATCCCAAGGTTATCAGCGAGTAAGAGATACACTGTCGCAGAACGAAAAGTGCTGTCATCCTGAGAAGCCAGGCGGCGGGGATTCGCAAGGATTTCCTCCGCCCGCCGAAAGGATGGCAGCTTTTTTACTAGGAAAGCCCAGTCGCAAAGCATGGGCGGAACGGACTGCTTGCAGACCGGGCCGTCTATGCTTTAGTGACGCTAACCTGTATGAGCAAGTAGGCCGGTAGGCCGGATTGCGAATACAGGTAGGATTGCGGGAGCGAATAAGCACGGAGCAATCCGCGGGTTTTCCGTAGGGAGATGCAGGCAGAAGCCCTGGACGGCGGCCGGGCGCCGGGCGCGCTGACGCGCACGGGTGTCCGGACATCGGTCAGAAAGGATTAAACGCAAATGTTTGCAGACAGCGCAAAAATATTTATCAAATCCGGTAAGGGAGGCGACGGCCACGTCAGCTTCCGCCGGGAACTGTACGTGCCGGACGGCGGCCCGGACGGCGGAGACGGCGGCCGGGGCGGGGATGTGATCTTTGTGGTGGACAAAGGTCTGAACACCCTCAATGATTTCCGCCATGTCCGCAAATATGTGGCCAAGGACGGCCAGGAAGGCGGCAAGCGCCGCTGCCATGGAAAAGACGGCGCGGACTGTATTGTCAAGGTGCCGGAGGGCACCGTGATCAAGGATGCGGAGAGCGGCAAGGTTATTGCGGACATGTCCGGTGACAATCAGCGGGAGGTGATCCTCCGGGGTGGCCGGGGCGGCCAGGGCAATATGCACTATGCCACCGCCACCATGCAGGCGCCCAAGTACGCCCAGCCGGGCCAGCCCAGCCCGGAGCTCTATGTGATCCTGGAACTGAAGGTCATTGCGGATGTGGGGCTGCTGGGATTCCCCAACGTGGGAAAGTCCACCCTGCTGTCCCGGGTGACCAACGCCACTCCCAAGATTGCCAACTACCACTTCACTACCCTGCACCCCAACCTGGGCGTGGTGGATCTGGGGGACGGCGAGGGCTTTGTGATGGCGGACATCCCCGGCCTTATTGAGGGAGCTTCCGAGGGCGTCGGCCTGGGTCACGCATTCCTGCGCCATCTGGAACGGACCAAGCTGCTGATCCACCTGGTAGATGCGGCGGGAACCGAGGGCAGAGACCCGGTGGAGGATGTCTACACCATCAACAAGGAATTGGCCGCCTACAAACCGGAGCTGGCGGAGCTTCCCCAGGTGATTGCCGCCAACAAGACGGATCTGATCTTTGACCCTGAGGAAGAGAATCCGGTGGAGCGGCTGAAAAAAGAGTTTGAACCCCAAGGCATCCGGGTGTTTCCCATCTCCGCTGTCAGCGGCCAGGGGGTGCGGGAGCTGCTCTGGCATGTGAACAACACCCTAAAGACCCTGGATACCAAGTCGGTGATCTTTGAGAAGGAATACACACCGGGCCTTTTGAGCCCCAACCTGCCCTATGAGGTGAGCCAGGCGGACGATGGCGCCTACGTGGTGGAAGGCCCGCTGATTGAGAAAATGCTGGGTTACACCAACCTGGATTCGGAGAAGGGCTTTGCCTTCTTCCAGAAATTCCTGAAAGACCGGGGTGTTCTGGAACGCCTGAAAGCGGAGGGCATCCAGGAAGGGGACACAGTGCGGATGTATGGCTTGGAATTTGATTATTACGAATAGAGGGAAAATATGACGAGCAAACAGCGCAGTTATCTGATGAATCTGGCCTCCGCCCTGGATCCGGTCTTTCAGATTGGAAAGGCCAGCCTGACGCCGGAGGTGACGGCGGCGGTGGCGGAGGCACTGGAGGCCCGGGAGCTGATCAAGCTGAACCTGCTGAAAAACTGTATGGATGATCCCCGGCAGGTGGCCGCCGCACTGGCGGAGCGCACCCGCTCCCAGGTGGTGCAGGTCATTGGCAGAAGGATCATTCTGTACCGGGAATCCAAGACCAAAAAGAAGATCCTTCTTCCGTAAGGAGGAGGGCCATGGAAGAAAAGAAACAGGTGGGGATTCTGGGCGGCACATTTGATCCCATCCACAACGCCCATCTGCAGCTGGGCCGGGAAGCCCGCAGGGCCTTTGGGCTGGATGCCATCTGGTTTATGCCCACCGGCAATTCCTATTTTAAAACCCGCCAGGGGCGGCGGGTGACGGACGCGGCGGACCGGGCGGCCATGGTACAGCTGGCCGTTGCCGGGGAACCGGGCTTTTGCTGCTCTGAGCGGGAAATCCGCCGCCAGGGGGAAACCTACACAGCGGACACCCTGGAGGAGCTGGCCGCCGCTTATCCGGATATCGAGTTCTACTTTATTGTGGGGGCCGATACCATCCACGGCATGGATACCTGGTACAACCCGGAGGCTATTTTCCGGAATGCGGTGATTCTGGCGGCCAACCGGAACCAACAGGTGCCGGAGGAGGCGCTGCGCCGGGATATGGAGCGGCTGCGGCAGCTGTATGGGGCCAGAATCCGGCAGCTGAATTTCCGCAGCTGCGTCTCCTCCAGCCAGATCCGCCGCCAGCTGGAGGCGGGGATCACAGAGGGAATTCCGGTTCCGGAGCCGGTGCTGGCCTATATCCGGGAGAAACATTTGTACGGAAAGGGGGAGGAGAAGGCATGACAGAGCAGGAAATCTGCAGCAAACTGAAAACGGTTCTGAAGCCGGGGCGCTATCAGCACACCCTGGGGGTGGCGGATACGGCGGTTCGGCTGGCGGAGCGCTATGGAACCTCGGTCCCCAAGGCCCGGCTGGCTGGCCTGCTCCACGACTGCGGCAAGGAGGCCAGTGATGCCCTGGGCCATGCGGAGGTGGGCGCCCAGCTGGCGGAGTCGGTCTACGGGGTAACGGATCCGGAGATTCTGTCTGCCATCCGCTGCCATACCACCGGCAAACCGGCCATGTCCCTGCTGGACAAGATCCTCTTTGTGGCGGATTATATTGAGCCGGGCCGTGAGCAGGCGCCTGAGCTGCCCCGGCTGCGGCAACTGGCATTCCAGGATCTGGATCGGACGGTTTTGGGAATTTTGGAGGAGACGCTGGCGTATCTGAAGGAGAGCGGCGTGGTCATTGATCCCCGAACGCAGGAAACCTGCGATTACTATCAAAAACAGGAGGCAGAAAAGCATGGATGAGTCCAAGAGAATGACGCAGATTGCTTACCAGGCGCTGGATGAAAAGAAGGCGGCGGATATTACCGTAATCGATATTGCCAAGGTTTCCACCATTGCGGATTACTTTGTCATCACCAACGGGGAAAATCCCAGCCATGTCCAGGCCCTGGTGGAGAACGTCCAGGAAAAAATGTTCAAGGCCGGCTACCCCTGCAAGTCCGTGGAGGGCTTCCGGGCCGCCAACTGGGTGCTGCTGGACTATGGCGATATTGTGGTCAATGTATTTTCCCGGGAAGACCGGCGCTTCTACGATCTGGAGCGGATCTGGCGGGACGGCCGGATTGTGGAGGACGTGGAGATCTGGGCAAAGGACGGGAAGGAAGAGGAGGCGTAAGATGGCTCTTGATCGGAGCAGATATTGCCTTGTGCCTGTGTGAAATTTACTTGTCAGAGATGGAAAACGGCTGCCAGAGGGACAGAGCATTCCCCCAGGCCAGCCGTTTTTTGCGTTGGAAGCCAGCGGAAGGGCTTGACAGTGCCGGAAACTTTTTCTATAATCTATTTAAAGATTATTTTAAATACTTCTCGGCATGCAGCTGTATCTGCTCCCAGTTGTATCCACTGCATGTTGCTGCAGAACGCTGTTTTTGGCGGAAGGAATGGTGAAAAAATGGCGGTAAACAAGGTGCTGTCCGCCCTGGCGGACGATACCCGGCGGAAAATTCTCATGAAGCTGACGGAAGGGACCATCAGCTCCGGTGACCTGGCCCAGGCGTTGGAGGTGACGCCCCAGGCCCTGTCCTATCACCTGTCCAAGCTGAAACAAGCAGGGCTGATCTATGAGACCCGCCGGAAGAACTTTATCTATTATGAACTGGACCTGTCCATTCTGGATGAAGCAGTTTTGTGGATCAACACGTTAAAGGAAAGGGGGGCTTCCCATGAAGGCACAGAAACGCGTATTCTGGATTCTGACGTTTCTTCCTCTGGTGACTGACCTGATTGCCCTGCCTTTTCTGCCGGATCAGATCCCAGCCCATTACGGGTGGGACGATCAGGTGACCCGCTGGGGCAGCAAGTATGAGGTCCTGATTTTTCCGGTGATTACCTTCTTCTTTGGCGCGATGATGCTGGCCGTAGCCGTAGCGTCCGGAAAGGGAGAGAAGGGGGGAAACAATTATCAGGCCTGTATGCTGGGCGGCATGGCCGGTGTGCTGGTATTTGATGTGCTGAATTTTTATTTCCTCTATACGGATTTTTGCCAGGTGGAGAACCTGTCCCAGGTCCCAGTGGACTTGTGGCAGGTGATGATGGGGCCTTGGGTCTTGCCATGATTGTGGTGGGCAATATTATGCCCCGGGTGGGGAGGAATTCCCTGGTGGGAATCCGAACCCGGTGGAGCCTGCAAAGCCCGGAGGCCTGGAAAAAGAGCCAGCGTTTTGGCGGAATCTCCTTCATGCTGGGGGGCCTGGCCATGGTATTGGCTGCCCTGCGGTTCCGGGGTTCCCCTTGTAGGATGTTACCGTAAATCTCCCTTACCAGCTGAAGTTTTCCATCAGTGAATGTTCATCCGCACCAGAGAGATGACCTTACCCAGGATTTTGCAGTCGTCCACAATAATCGGGTCCATGTGGTCATTTTCCGGCTGCAGGCGGAAATGACCGTTTTCGCGGTAAAAGCGCTTGATGGTGGCCGAATCCTCCACCAGGGCTGCCACCACCTGGCCGTTCTCCGCCGTATCCTGCTGGCGGCAGATCACCGAATCCCCATCCAAAATGCCCATGTTGACCATGCTATCCCCTTTGACATGGAGCATAAAAAGGTTTCCGAACGGAAGCATGTCTGCCGGCATAGAAAAATAATCTTCTATATTTTCCTCAGCGAAGATCGGCTCCCCGGCGGCTACACGGCCCACAATGGGAATCTGTACCATTTCCCGGCGGGCAAGCCCAAATTCATCATCCATCACCTCAATGGCCCGGGGCTTGGTGGGATCCCGGCGGATATAGCCGTTTTTCTCCAGGGTCTCCAGATGGGCGTGAACCGAAGAGGTGGATTTCAGATGAACCCCCTCACAGATTTCCCGCACGGCCGGCGGATAACCTTTCTTCAGAATTTCACTCTTGATAAAATTTAAAATTTCTTCCTGTTTATCCGATATTTTTCCATAAGCCATCAGCGCTTCTTCCTCCTTTCATAGCTGCCGTGTATCTCACGGCATCCAGTTACACCCGATGGGGTCTCCGGAATTCGGCGTTTTTGCTTTTTCCAGTATAGCACAGGTCTCTCCAAAATGCAAACGGATGTTCCAAAAATTTGTTCGATTTTTCTTGACAAAAGAACACCTGTGCGATATACTGAAAGCGGTTGCAAACAAATGTTCTGTACGTTTGTTCGAGGAGGAGAGCACCTATGAAGAAAGCAATTAAAATTTCTGTTTTTCTCGTGTTGTTGCTGTTTATTATCTTGGGCGGCGTTTTTGTCCAGGGAAAGACCGTTGAGGCCAATGTCCCGGAGCAGCAGAAGTACTACACAACCGTCCGCCTGCAGGAAGGGGAGAGCCTTTGGACCCTGGCCCAGCGCTATTGCGGCTATAACCAGGACATCCGCCAGTATGTGCAAGAAATCCAGAATATGAATCACATTGTCAATGAACGCGCCCTGCCTGCCGGCAGTTATATTACGGTTTATTACTGGGATGAGGTGGGGAAGTAGAAGCCTCTGTATCCTCCGGATCTTCCCGAAGTCGGACCGCGTTCCGGGCCATGCGCCTCCGATCATCTTCCAGGGCAGCGTAGTGCTTTTTGGTGGTGTTGACGTCCGCATGGCCCAGTACGTCCGCCACCAGGTAGATATCCCCGGTTTCCCGGTACAGGTTGGTGCCGTAGGTGCTCCGCAGCTTGTGTGGGGTAATATTTTTCAGGGTGGTTACGGTGCGGGCATACTTTTTGACCAGGTTTTCTACGCTGCGGACGCTCATCCGTTTCCGCTGGAGGGAGAGGAAAAGAGCGTTTTCGTGTCCAGGGGCGGGGGTGATATTTTTTCGCTCCTCCACGTAAAGCCGCAGGACATCCTCCACCTCATCCCCAAAATAGACGATCACTTCCTTGCCGCCTTTCCGGTGAATGTGGATACCGGTGTTGCGGAAGTCCACATCGTCCAGGTCCAGGCCTACACACTCGGAAACCCGGATGCCAGTTCCCAGAAACAGGGTCATCATGGCCAGATCCCGGGTTTTGGTCTTTTCGTGGAAGGTGCGCTGCTGTTTGGTCAGCTTGTCGCCGGATTCCACCTCATCTAACAGAAGGGCCACCTCGTCAATGTCCAGCCGGACAATGGCCTTCTCATGAATTTTGGGAAGTGTTACCAAAGCCGCCGGGTTGGTGTGAATCTGTTCCTTTTTGAAAAAATAGTTGTAAAAGGTTTTCAGGGAGGCAATTTTGCGGGTGATTCCCCGTTCCTGGTTTACCCGCTCCAGATCCTGTCCATCGGCGCAGTGGTAGAACTTCAGGTACTCCATGTAATCCTCCAGGTCGGTGGGAGCAATCCAATCCAGCATTTCCACCGAGATGTCCGGTATTTCCGTCCCCTGGAATTTGGCCAGGCGCTGCGTCACAAACTCAAAAAACACATGCAGATCATAAGCGTAGGCAATGCGGGTACGGGAGGAGGTGGTGGGTTCAATCCCCCGGAAAAATACCCGAACAAAGGAGGGCAGGGTAGCAGTCAGCTCTCGGAGCTTCTGGGTGTTGAGAATGTCAATCTGTTCGTGGTAGGGCCGCGAGGTGTGTTCGCTCAATACACCCGCCTCCCTTCATGGCGTTCCGGCCAGCCGGGCAGATTTCCGTTCAACACTGCGGTGAACAGCCGTTCCCGGCATCCGGGATTTTCCTTCGTCAGTTTTTTCACAAGCTGCTTGACATATTCCCGGCGGGTGTTGCCGTCTGCCGGGCAGGGATTTTTGAATACCGGCAGCTGATAACGGTTGCGAAAACCGATGATGTCCGCCTCATCGGCATACATCAGAGGACGGATGACGGTTACCTGCATCCGGTCCAGATAGGTCACCGGGGAAAAACAGTGGAAACGACCTTCGTAGATTAAGGACATCAGCATGGTTTCCACCAGGTCATCCTTGTGATGGCCGTAAGCCACCTTATTGCAGCCCAGTTGGACCGCAGCCCGGTTGAAGGCGCCTTTCCGCAGCTTGGCGCAGAGGCTGCAGGGGTTTTCCTCCTTGCGGACGTCAAAGACAATCTGGGAGATTTCCGAAGGAACCACCGTATACGGAACCTGCAGCTGGCTGCAAAGCTCCCGGATGGGTTGCAGCTTGGATTCCATATCCGGAAAGCCCAGATCCACGGTGATAGCTTCCAGGGTAAAAGGCAATGGGTAAAAACGCTGCAGGCCCTGCAGGGCGTAGAGCAGGGTCAGGCTGTCCTTGCCGCCGGATACGCCCACGGCAATTTTGTCTCCAGGCTCAATCATGTGAAATTCATCCACCGCACGGCGGGTGACGTTGAGAAGACGCTGCATTTTCATGAGAATCGAAGACTCCTTTCCACCTGCATAACTATTCGCAAAAGAACAGTTTAACGAATAGTTATGGTATTTTTTTAGTGTATCACAGAGTTCCGGTACTGTCAAGGTTTTCTATAGAAATCAACGGTAAAAACACAGACAGAATCGCAGGATCGTTACAAACGTAAAGAATCGACTTGCATAAATTC
>CAZSAF010000047.1:0-6649 GCA_964604605.1 uncultured Lachnospiraceae bacterium | reverse complement strand
CACAGACAGAATCGCAGGATCGTTACAAACGTAAAGAATCGACTTGCATAAATTCCATTTTTGTGTTAGACTAGACAACAGTTTGTAGCAAAAAGGAGGCTGCAGCAGTAAAATAGAATAAAGAAAAGCGCCATGCACCTTCCCGGAACGGGACGAGAACAGGAGGAAGGTTGACGAGGAGAAGAGCTTATCGAAACATTCGGCGGATACTCTTCCATGCCGCTTCGGGCGTGAGATGTATTCTGAAATATGCGGGCAACTGCAAAACAACCAGAATACAACCGAGGCAGTCTTTTTTCCGTGCGCCCAATTGCACAGACAGGAAACAGGACTTTAAAACAGATTGACAGGCTTGCCGGTGCCTGGAAAAACCGGAGTTTTTTCCGTGGGCAGAAACTAGAAATCCGAATCAGACCGAAACAGGGAATCCGGATGGGAACGGGAAGCAAATCAGCAATAAAAAGGAGTATGAAATTATGTGTGGAATTATTGGTTATACAGGGCCTCTGATGGCCCGGGACGTGATCCTGCAGGGACTGCATCAGCTGGAGTACCGGGGCTATGACAGCGCCGGTCTGGCGTTGCTCACCGATGACGGCGGCATGTATCTGCGCAAGAAGGTAGGCCAGGTTTCTGCCCTGGAGGCGGTGTGTGAACCGGGCACCCCGGCGCACTGCGGCATTGGCCATACCCGCTGGGCTACCCATGGCGGCGTGACGGACGCCAACGCCCATCCCCATGCCGTAGGCAAGGTGGTACTGCTACACAATGGCATCATTGAGAACTACCACACCATCAGCCGCCAGTTTGGCTTTGAGGGGCTGGCCACCTCGGAGACGGATACGGAAGTAGCTGCTCAGCTGATCAACTACTATTATGAGCAGACCGGAGATCCCTATGAGGCCATCCGCCGGTCCATTGACATCATTGAGGGTTCCTATGCCTTCTGCATCCTGTTTAAGGATATTCCCGGCACCATCTATGCCATCCGTAATGTCAGCCCGTTGGTGGCGGCTACCACGCCGGATCAGGGTTCCTTTATTGCCTCGGATGTGACGGCACTGATCTCCTACACCAAGGAGTATTTTGTGGTGCCGGAGCAGCATATTCTGACCATTACCCGGGATCAGATCCGCATGGAGACCCTGGACGGCACCGTGGTGAAGCCGGAAATGCTGGAGGTAACCTGGGACGTGGAGGCGGCTCAGAAAGGCGGATATCCGCACTTTATGCTGAAGGAAATCCATGAGCAGCCGGAGGTGTTCCAGAAAACCGTGCTGCCCCGGCTGCGGGACGGACTTCCCAACTTTGATGCGGAAGGCGTGCCGGATGAACTGTTTACCAGCTGCCGCTCCATTCAGGTGGTGGCCTGCGGCACGGCCATGTATGCCGGCATGGTGGGCCGCGCCATTATTGAGATGCAGCTGCGGATTCCGGTGACCGTTTCCATTGCCTCGGAATTCCGCTATGACACGCCGCTGCTGGACAAAGACACCCTGGTGATTGTGGTATCCCAGTCCGGTGAGACCATTGACACCCTGGCTGCTCTCCGCCTGGCCAAATCCTGTGGCTGCCCGGTGCTCTCCATTGTCAACGTAAAGGGATCCACCATTGCCCGGGAAAGTGATTATGTGCTGTACACCCACGCAGGTCCGGAGATCGCCGTGGCCAGCACCAAGGCCTACATGGTGCAGCTGGCCGTCTTCTATCTGATCACCGCCCGGATGATGCTGGTGCGGGGCACTGCAGATGAGGCTCAGGTGCGGGAGTTCATCGCCCTGCTGGAAAAAGCGCCGGAGTGGATTCAGGATGCCCTGCAACAGGGGGATATACTGCGGAAGCAGGCGGAAAAAATGGCCTTCTCCAAGGATGCCTTCTATATTGGCCGGGGACTGGACTATGCCTTTTCCCTGGAGGGGGCTCTGAAGCTGAAGGAGATCTCCTATATTCACGCGGAGGCCTATGCGGCGGGCGAGCTGAAGCACGGGACCATCGCCCTCATTGAACCGGGGGTTCCGGTGATTGCCCTGGCCACCCAGGATAAGATCTTCAACAAGACCATCTCCAATATCCGGGAGGTGAAGGCCCGGGGAGCCTATGTGATTCTGATCACCAAAAAAGGCGCTTCGGTCTCCTCCGATGTGTGTGACGTACATCTGGAGATCCCTGTGGAGGATGACCGGTTTACGGTGTTCCCCTGTGCGGTTCTGTGGCAGCTGCTGGCTTATTATACGGCCTATGCCAAGGGATACGATATGGATAAGCCCCGGAACCTAGCCAAGTCGGTAACGGTGGAATAATGCGTCAGGGCGGTGCCCGGCGAAAACAGGATGTTTGGATAAAGGGATAAAACAAAAGGCGGAACGTTCTTCCTCAGGGAAGCGTTCCGCCTTTTGTGCAGGGCACCGGGATGACCCGCTGCCGCAGAAGATCCGATGTAAAATCAGATCAGATACAGGACAACGCCGCACACCGGCAGCGCCACCAGAAACAGGAGCATCAGCACAGACTGCACATGTCCCTTTCCGTAATCTTGACTTTTTCTCATTGGTTCTTCCACTTTTTCTGACTTCCTTTCCTAAAACTTTTTTCCTAACATCCTCTGTATATTACCATAGCAAAGCACTGTGAAAACACGGTGAACAAAATGAAAATATTGCTACTCCTCTCCGCCCGGCAGGATCCGCAGCAGCTTCTGAAAATAATCCGGGAGAGGCGCTTCCCTCTCCAGGTACTGCCCGGTCCGGGGATGGATCAGTCCCAGCACCCCAGCATGGAGGGTTTGCCCTTCCAGGGAGTGAGGCAATTTGCGTGCCCCGTACAGGGGATCCCCTAGCAGCGGATGCTGCAGATAGGTCATGTGTACCCGGATTTGATGGGTGCGGCCGGTTTCCAGCTGGCATTCAATATAGGTGTAGTCGGCAAAGCGCCGGAGCACCCGGTAATGGGTGACCGCTCTTCTTCCCCGCACCGGATCTACCGCCATCTTCAGCCGGTTGGTGCGGCTGCGGCTAATGGGCTGATCCACGGTCCCCACATCCTCCCGGATAACACCGTGGACAATGGTCCGATAACGGCGGGTAATGGTATGCTCCGCCAACTGCCGGGCCACATGGTTGTGGGCAAAATCGTTCTTGCAGACCACCAAAAGGCCTGTGGTATCCCGGTCGATGCGGTGGACAATTCCCGGACGCTGCACACCGTTGATGCCCGAAAGCTGGGAGCCGCAATGGTACAAAAGGCCATTGACTAGGGTTCCGTGGGAGTGGCCCGGTGCTGGATGTACCACCATGCCCTTGGGCTTGTTGACAAACAGCAGATCCTCATCCTCATAGACAATATCCAGGGGAATGGGCTCCGGTTCCACCTCCAGAGGCTCCGGCTCCGGCAGCTGCAGCAGAATCTCTTCCTGGCCGCCCAGGCGGTAATTGCTCTTGACGGCGCGGCCGTTTACCTGCACATGGCCTTCTTTGATCAGCTTCTGCAGATAGGACCGGGACAGCTCCTCAAACTGTTCGGAAAGCCAGGTGTCCAGCCGTTTGCCCTGCCCACTCTCACCGGCTGTCAGGAACTCCTCATTCATCGGCATGTGCCTCCGCTTTTTTCCGGGAGAGAAAACTCCATTCGTCCTCTTTGTAATAAAAAAACAGAAGGAAGGCCGCCAAAAACACACCGCCGGTCACATAGCAGTCCGCCACATTGAACACCGGGAAATCAATCAGCTTCAAATACAGAAAATCAATAACGTATCCCAGCCGGATCCGGTCGATCATATTGCCCAGGGCGCCGGCCTCCACCACCACGCACAGCACCTGCAGAGGCAGGAAACGGCGGGTACGGGGCAGCTTCCAGAACAGCCAGAGCAGGGTGACCATTACCACGGCGGTGAGCACCAGAAAAATCCACCGTTGATTTTGGAAGATGCCAAAGGCCGCTCCCCTGTTGGTGACAAACTGTAGCTCAAAAACACCTTCCCACAGCGGGATGGCAGGCTGCTCCTGGAGATGGACCACCGCCAGATACTTGGTCCATTGGTCCAGGCCGGTGAGGGCCGCCAACCCCAGGAATGCCCAGAAAAATCGCTTCATAGCAGTTGGTTTCCTTTCATAAAAAAGCCATCCCCAGGACAGCTGGGAATGGCTTACCTGCAAAGTATTTACATATCCAGGCTGAGAGAGCTGTCCTTACTGCCCACCATGTCCTGGAAATCACCGGAAAGCTCAATGTTGCTGGGGGTGACAATGAATATGTAATTGGAGATCTTCTGCAGATTTCCGTTCATGGAGTAGCAGGCGCCGGAGGAAAAATCAATGATCCGCTGGGCCAGCTCTACATGAACCCCTTCCATATTAATGACCACCGCCCGGCCGCTGAGGAGAATGTCACAGACCTCCCGGGCATCATCAATGGAGGCAGGCTTGACCATACAGAC
Organism: uncultured Lachnospiraceae bacterium; assembly: GCA_964604605.1. Taxonomy (GTDB): domain Bacteria; phylum Bacillota; class Clostridia; order Lachnospirales; family Lachnospiraceae; genus Pseudolachnospira. The sequence continues at coordinate 2,217 of CAZSAF010000047.1, read as the reverse complement.
CTCCATACTGCTGCGGGAGCGCATGGGCACCACATTGTTGTTGGAACGTCTCATGCGCAGAGGGCGCTGTTCCTTCTCCGGAGGGTACTCCATATCCTCTTCCTCCTCCCGGAGCCGGGAGGCTTTCTTTCTCCCAAAACGGGAGGTGGGAGCAGGTTCTTCCTCAAAGTCCTCCTCCATGTCAAAGTCATCCTCATCCTCATAATCATCATCGTTGAGTTTCATGGAATTCAGGAATTTATCAATAATATTTGCCATCTCATCAATCTCCCGTCTTAGTTTGGCTCTCTCACGCCTTTTCTATTATCGTCTTTTTTGATAGTTCTGTCAACTTAAAAATACCTTAAATTTGCAATTCCTGGGACTGGAATTCACTGGTACAGGATCTCCCCCTCGGAGGCCAGGCTGCTGTCCAGCAGAATCTGATCGTACACGGCCACTCCATAATCCGTGCCCTGCTGCACAATCACGTACTCGTCGTTTTCATCCAGAACATTCACCTGCTTGAATACGGCGTAGCCCCGATTCACGTTGTATACGCCCAGGAGCGAGGCGGTTTCTTCCAGGGTATAGCGGTCGCTGCTGTCCGGCTTTACCAGGGTGGTGCCTGCCGCCACCTCCGACGGGTCCAGGTAATACACCTCATCGGTGGCATAATAGATGGTGGGCTGGATTACCTCCGCGGTGGTCCCTTCCGTAGAATAGGTCTCCTTGGTGAAGGTCAGCTCCCCCTCCTCCCCGGAGGCGTAATCCACCGGCACCGTGTAGAAATCCTTCTCTAGCAGCGCCGATTTGGGCAACTTCAGGCCGGTTTCCCGGTTCCGCTGAATCTCCACCTGCAAAAAACGCTGGTCCGCAAACTGTACCATATAACGGCTCAGCTCCATCTGCCCGTAGGAATTGCCGTCGGCCCCGGTGATAATGGAAAAGTTGACGGTGGCAGACAGGTCACGCTCCGGAAAATAAACATCCAGAGAGGTGGTATCCTGATAGGCTGCCGCCTCCTCTTCCGTCAGAGGGATAAGAATGGACCAGGCCTCTGAGGTGACGGTCTTGTAAACCGGAGCGCCTCCTTCCAGCAGCTGGCCGCTGCGGATATCGCTGCGCTGGTAGGCCGTCTGATCAAATGAATCCGCTGTCACCGACGCGGGGGCCAGGGATTCGTATCCATCGGTATAGTACACCACAATCCCGCTCTGGGTGGCCGGGACTGTGTGGAAGTAGGTGGTATCAATACCCAGCTCCTCCAAATCCTCCAGGGAATTGGTGCTGACAAAGTCCAGAAGCTGATTCTCCAGGGAATATTTGAGTTCGTATACCTGGGAGAAATTCTGGCTTTGATAGCTGAGGTTGAAGTTGGTCAGGCTACGCTTCAGCTCCGAAAGGTTCTCCTGGGACAGGTTGCTGGTGTCCGAGGCGCTGGAGGAAAGCATTTGGGTAAACTGGCCGCTTTCATCCAGGGAGTACACCACAGAACCCACGGAGGCCCGGTTCCCCTCCCGGATATAAAAGTTTACATATCCGGCGGCATCGGTCTGGGTAATGCTCTCCGACCGGAGAATCAGGCCGGTGTAGGTGGTGTTTTCCACCAGGGAAACCGGCTGTCCCACCTCAAACACCTGGATTTTATCCCGCACGGCATAAGCGATCACGTGATAAGCCAGATAGAGAAGGATGGCGGCGAAAATCAAAAAACCGATGTTCAGGGAAAATGGTTTTCGGTATCGTATCACATTGGATTTCTTCTTTGCCATCCATTCTCCTTTCTTCTGGAAATTTTTTCCTTCATAAATCCATACAGACCGGGCATACTAACGGCAAGGAATGGAAGGAGGAATTGCTCATGAAAGGTTTAGATTACACCATTCTCACCATTGCGATTATCGGCGCAATCAACTGGGGGCTCATTGGGCTCTTCCGGTTTGATCTGGTAGCCACCCTTTTTGGAAGAATGTCCTGGATATCCCGGATTGTTTACATCCTGGTAGGTATTGCCGGTTTGTATTTAATCAGCATGTATGGCCGTGTACGGCAGAACTCTGCTGAATCCTGATCCGGACACTTTCACCGTAAAGATTGGGGCGCCCTCTTGCAGGCGCCCCCCTTCTTTTTTTCCTATGTACGGGTTGTACCGATCCAATTAAAGAGCAATCACAATCTTTTCCTGTACGCTCTCAGGAAGATTCTCTTTGTCCTCCGACACACTCAAGGTAAAGA
>CAZSAF010000046.1:0-15547 GCA_964604605.1 uncultured Lachnospiraceae bacterium | reverse complement strand
GTTTATTTTGCAGGATTTGGGATAAAAAAGGTTGGTAGAAAGTGCCGGATAACAAATTGGAATGGAATTTTCCTCAGTAGGCTGGGGAAAAGTGTGGAGAAAGGGGGATATCTATCCCCAGGACGTGGAAAACCTCGTGGAAAATGTGGATAACTGTGGAAAAATAAGAAGAATCCCGCTCTGTGATGTGGATAGGCAGAACGGGATTCTTCTTTCATTGAAAAAGAATGAAAAATGGGGACCATTCTCCACGGACGGTACATGGTAGGACGGGTGTTGGGCCACGGCGGGTTTGGCATCACCTACCTGGCGGCGGACCTGCAGGAAGAAAAAACGGTGGCCATCAAGGAGTACCTGCCCAGCGGCCTCTGCACCCGGCAGGCGGGCTCCACCCAGGTGCAGAGCACCGGGGAGCAGGAGGACTTCCGATACGGGCTGGAGAAATTTCTGGATGAGGCCCGGACCATCTACCAGCTCCAGGGGATCCGGGGCATTATTACCGTGGAAAAGCTGTACGAGGAAAACGGCACTGCCTACTATACCATGGAGTTTCTGGACGGCGGGGACCTGCGCCACCGGCTGAACGCGGAGGGGGCAAGCTGCCTTGGCAGGAGGTGCTGACCCTGCTGCATCCGGTGTTTACGGCCTTGGAGCAGGTACACCGGGCGGGGATTACCCACCGGGACATCAGCCCGGACAACATTTTCCTGTGCCGGGACGGTTCGGTGAAGCTGCTGGATTTTGCCGTGGCCCGCTCCATACTCCAGGGCAGGAACCAGAGCGTGGACGTGATTTTAAAGCGGGGCTATGCCCCGGAGAAGCAGTATTACACCCGGGGGCACCAGGGCCCCTGGACAGACGTGTATGCCCTGGGCTGCACCATCTACCACTGCATAACCGGCTGCGTGCCGCCGGAGGCCACGGAGCGTGCCTACCAGGATGAGTGCAAGCCGGCGGCGGAGCTGTGCCCCGGCCTGCCGGAGCGGGTCAATGAGGCGCTGAAAAAGGCCATGGCCGTGGAGGCGGGATACCGGTTCGGCAATGTGACGGATTTCCGTTGCGCCCTGTACGGGGAGCCGCCGGGGCCGGAAGAGCCGCAGCCCGGACCGAATCCGATGCCGCAGCCAGATCCTGCCGTGGGAGGAAATACGGGGCCGGCTCCGTATCCGGCCCCTCACCCGGCACCCGCCCTGCGGCAGGGGCTGCTGAGCCGGTTCCTTGCCTGGCTGCGGCGGCTGTTCGGCGGCTGCCGGGAGCAGGAAACCGCAGCCATCCAGGGGGTGGCCGGCTGCTTTGCGGGGCTGACCTTCCCGGTACAGGGAACCCTGGTGCTGGGGCGGAACCCGCAGTTCTGCCAGCTGATCTTTCCGCCGGAGGCCCCCGGCGTCAGCCGGGTCCACTGCCAGGTCAGCTACCAGCCGGACGGCCATGGGGTTTTCCTGCAGGACCTGGGGTCTGCCTGGGGAACCTGGCTGGCAGGGGGAGTCTGTCTGAAAAACAACGGCAGGTTCCTCCGGGACGGGGAGCTCTTTATCTTGGGAGAGGGGAACCAGTTTGTGGTGGTAATCCGGAAGGAGGCGGTCAGATGAAATTTTGGACAGCCCAGTGTTCCCAGCCGGGCGCCCGGCCCTACAACGAGGAACGGATCTTCTGCGAAAGAACGGACCAGGGCCTGCTGGCCTTGGTGGCGGACGGCCTGGGAGGCCACGGGGGCGGCGCGGAGGCCGCCCTGGTAGCGGATCAGGGGAAGTGGGCGGTGGTCCATGTGGGGGACTTCCGCTGCTACCACTTCCGGGACGGGCAGCTGCTCTCCCGGACCATTGACCATAGCGTTTCCCAGATGGAGGCTTTGGCCGGGCGGATTTCGGACCGGGAAATCCGTTTCTACGTGGACCGGAACAAGGTGCTCCGGGCCCTGGGCGGCGGGGAGGAGGTGCGGCCGGAAATCCGGCCGGCGGAGCCTCTGCAGCCGGGGGACTGCTTCCTGCTGTGCAGCGATGGCTTCTGGGAGTACGTGTGGGAGGAGGAGATGCTGGCGGATCTAGTGAAATCCCGGACGCCGGAGGACTGGCTCCGTTATATGGCCGGTCGGATCGGAAAGCGTCTTAATTCCCATTCGGACAATTTTTCTGCGGTGGCGGTGTTCTGCCGTTGACATCCTTCCGTGAAGAAGATAAGGTAGTACTGGATACTGCGGACAGCCAAACGGAGGGTTTCAATGAAGAAAGCAGAATTGATTGTGGATCAGCATTTTCAGGTGGGAGAGGTGGATAAAAGAATTTTCGGGTCTTTTATCGAGCACCTGGGGAGAGCCGTCTATGGGGGAATCTACCAGCCGGGCAGCCCCCTTTCGGATGAGGAAGGGATGCGCCGGGACGTGCTGGAGCTGGTGCGGCAGCTGCAGGTACCGGTGGTGCGGTACCCGGGCGGGAATTTTGTCTCCGGCTATCACTGGGAGGATGGGGTAGGCCCCCGGGCGCAGCGGCCGGTCCGGGCGGATCTGGCCTGGCAGGTGCGGGAGACCAACGAATTCGGCCTCAATGAATTTGTGTCCTGGGCAGAGAAGGCAGGCACCCAGGTGATGATGGCGGTGAATCTGGGCACCCGGGGACCCGAGGACGCCAAAAACCTCCTGGAATACTGCAATTTCCCGGAGGGCACCTACTACAGCGACCTGCGGAAGGCCCACGGCTATGAAAAGCCCCACAACATCCGGCTGTGGTGCCTGGGGAACGAGATGGACGGCCCCTGGCAGATGGGTCACAAGACGGCGGAGGAATATGGCCGGGCGGCGGAGGAGACCGGCCGGCTGATGAAGATGCTGGATCCCTCCATTGAGACGGTTGCCTGCGGCAGCTCCAGCCTGCAGATGAGCACCTTCGGGACCTGGGAGGAGACGGTGCTGGACCGCTGCTACGACCAGGTGGATTACCTGTCCCTGCACCAGTACTACGGGAACCGGGACGGGGACACGGCGGATTTTCTGGCCAGCAGCGTGGGGATGGACCAGTTTATCTCCTCCGTGGTCTCAATATGTGACTGCGTGCGGGCCAAAAAGCGGAGGAAAAAGCGGATCCACCTTTCCTTTGACGAGTGGAACGTATGGTACCACTCCGACGAGGCAGATGAAAAGCTGCCCAAGTGGGGGACAGCGCCCCATCAGCTGGAGGATGTCTACAACTTTGAGGATGCGCTGCTGGTGGGCAGTATGCTGATCACGCTGCTGCGCCATGCGGACCGGGTGAAGATTGCCTGCCTGGCCCAGCTGGTCAACGTGATTGCGCCCATTATGACCTCGGATACCGGCGCCTGGAGGCAGACCATTTTTTATCCCTTCTGGTACACCAGCCAATATGGAAGGGGGACGGTGCTGCACACGCTGGTGAAGGCTCCCGCGTATGAGAGCAAGACCTACGGGGAGGCTTCCTGGCTGGACGCGGTGCTGGTGTGGAACCCGGAGCAGGAGGAGCTGGCGCTGTTTGCGGTGAACAAGAGCCTGGAGGAGGGGCTGGAGCTCCATGCGGACCTGCGGCAGTTTCCGGGGTATCGGGTTGTGGAGCACCAGGTGCTGAGCCATGAGGACCTGAAGGCGGTGAACACGGAGGCGCATCCGGACACGGTGGTCCCTGTTGCCGGCACTGGCGCCTGCCTGGAGGAAGGGCGGCTGACGGCGGTGCTGGGCAAGCACAGCTGGCACATGATCCGGATGGCGAAAAAGCCTTGAAAAACCTCTTGCCTTTTGCTGAAAAGATGATAAAATATAACAGAAATGCCATTTGAATTTATATTTATGCACAGATGGCAAAAGGATTGGAGGAATTATTAAGAAGAAAACGTTGGCGCTGATGCTGGCCTGAGTGATGGCTCTGTCCATGGCGGCCTGCGGCAGCAACGAGCAGACAACCACAGCGGCGGAGACCGAAACGGAGGAGACCGAAACGGAGGAGGTAACCACCGAGGCGGCATCCCAGGATGCGGAGGATACCACCGCTGCGGCGGAGGTCACCACAGCGGCAGCTGCCGGGGAGGAAGAGGACTGATCCAACGTGACCACCGTTTCCGAGGGCAAGCTGATTGTGGCTACCGAGGCGGGATTTGCCCCCTATGAGTACCTGTCCGGCGACCAGGTGGTAGGTGTGGACATGGACATTGCCCAGGCCATTGCGGATGGGCATGGTGTTCCAGCAGTTTAACCTGTTCCCCCATAAGACGGTGCGTCAGAACATAACCCTGGCGCCCATGAAACTGAAGGGCATGAGCCAGCAGGACGCGGATGCGCTGGCAGACCGGCTGCTGGAGCGGATTGGCCTGCCGGACAAGGCGGAAGCCTATCCCAGCCAGCTGTCCGGCGGGCAGCAGCGGATTGCCATTGCCCGGGCCCTGGCCCTGAACCCCAAGGTGATGCTTTTTGACGAGCCCACCTCAGCCCTGAACCCGGAGATGGTGGGCGAGGTGCTGGAGCTGATGAAAGAACTGGCGGAGGACGGCATGACCATGGTGGTGGTGACCCACGAGATGGGCTTTGCCCGGGAGGTGGGTACCCGGGTGCTGTTTATTGACGAGGGCGTGGTGAAGGAAGAAAATACGCCCCAGGAGTTCTTTGACCATCCGCAGAATGACCGGCTGAAGGATTTCCTTTCCGAGGTGCTGCACTGAGGCCTGCCAGGAAGGCGGTGGCGTATCAGGAGGGCGGATTGGCTCCGGCCCTCCTTTTTTTGACCGGGAACGTTTCCGTAGGACGAAAACCTGTTCACAGGAGATGTAAGATGGGAGAAAACAAACAGAAAAAACGCAACTGGTTTTCAGCCCGCCTGGGGGCCCTGCTGCTGGCCCTGGCCCTGCTGCTGGCATCCTGCCAGGGGCCGGCGGGGGAGAGCCTGACCATTGGCTCCGGAGGCTCCGGGACCACAACGGCGGCGGTTTCAACCGGGGAGAACGGCGGCTCCGCCGGAGAGGGCAGCGGTGCGGAATCCGCGGAGGGGGAAAGCGGCTCCTCCGGGGAAGCGGGCGGAAGCTTACCGGGCGGGGAGCTGACCGTCCACTTTCTGGACGTGGGCCAGGCGGACTGTACCTTGCTGGTCTGTGATGGGGAGGCGATGGTGATCGACGCTGGCAACAATGCCGACGCCAACACCATCAAAGATTATCTGAACGGCCAGGGCATTACCGAGCTGAAATATGCGGTGGGCACCCACCCCCATGAGGACCATATCGGCTCCATGGATGCGGTGGTGGGCATCTGGCCGCCGGAGACATTGTTCCTGCCCCAGGTGGAGGCGGACTCGGAGACCTTCCGGGATGTACTCCATGCGGCGGAGGAGAAGGATGTGCCCATCACCCGGCCGGTGATCGGCCAGACCTACTCCCTGGGCGGCGGCAGCTTTACCATTCTGGGGCCCCTGACCGATTATGGGGACAACCTGAACGACTGGTCCATTGTATTGAAGTTTACCTACGGGGACTGCTCCTTCCTGTTTTCCGGGGACGCGGAGGCAGATGCGGAGGAGGATTTGTGCGACAGCGGACAGGATTTGTCCGCGGATGTGTACCAGGTGGGGCACCATGGCAGCTCCACCTCCACCAGCCCGGAATTTCTGGAGCGGATTGACCCGGACTACGCGGTGATCAGCTGCGGGGTGGACAATGATTACGGCCATCCCCACCAGGAAACCCTGGACCGGCTGAACGAGGCGGGGGTGGAGATTTTCCGAACCGATGAGCAGGGGACCATTGTGGCCAGCTGTGACGGGCAGGAGATCACCTGGAGCACCGCTCCCAGTGACTCTCTGGCTGCCGGGGAGATGCCGGAGGAGACTTCCCTGCCCTTTGAGACGGTGGATTCCGTCTCAGAAGATGCGGATTATGTGCTGAACACCCGGTCCAAGAAGTTCCACCTTCCGGACTGCAGCAGCGTCGGCACCATTGCCAAGAGCAATTATCAGGAATTTCAGGGAGACCGACAGGAGCTGATTGACCAGGGGTACAGCCCCTGCGGCAACTGCAATCCGTGATCCGTAACGGTCATCAATGGTCTGAGAGATGGCGCAGGTCGGAAGCATGCTTCCGGTCTGCGCTCTTTTTTTACCGGCTGCCGGTCTAGTTTTCCCCAGGCAGCTTTTTCAGGTAATACAGCCGGGAGAAGTAATCCCCCTGCCGCTCATAGGCCTCCCGGCCGATGCCGGAGGAAAAGTCGGATACGCTGAAGCCGGCGTACAGCAGCTCGTCCCCATAGTGGAAGCGTTCTGCGCAGGGGGCTTGGGCGGTTTCCGCAGGGCTGGCCGGGGCTTCCGCCGAAAGCTCCTGGGCACGGTCCTCCGCCACCTCGGTGATCTGGTACCGGGCGCCCTCCTCCAGTCCGGCCAGGTAAATCCGCTCCAGCTTGCCCTGGGCCGGCTGCAGGATCCGGAAGTAGGCAAGCAGCGCCTGGCCGCCATCCGGGGAGATCACCATCCAAGCGGAGGAGTTGCCCGCAAAGGGGCTCTTGAGCCGGTAGAAGGTTCCAAACTGGATCAGCCTCCGGTGGGCCTTCATAAAGGCCACCTGCTTTTTCACCGCTTCCTGCTCCTCCTCCGTCATTCGGGTCACGTCCAGCTCATAGCCGAAGGTGCCAAAGTAGGCCACGTTGGCCCGGGTGGCCAGCGGCGTGTTCCGGAACACCTGGTGGTTGGGGGCGGCGGACACATGGCTGCCCATGCTGCTGAGGGGATATACCAGGGAGGTGCCGTACTGGATTTTGATCCGCTCCACTGCGTCGGTGTCATCGGAGGTCCAGCCCTGGGGGGCGTAGTAGAGCATGCCCGGGTCAAACCGGGCGCCGCCGCTGGCGCAGGACTCAAAGAGGATCTCCGGGAATTCCCGGGTCAGCCGGTCGTACAGGCGGTATACGCCCAGAATATACTGGTGCCGTACCTTGCCCTGTTCCACCCGCCCCTTACCGTTGGAAAACACTTCGGAGAAGGAACGGTTCATATCCCACTTGATGTAAGAGATGGGGGCCTCTGCCAGCAGCTTTCTCAGCTGGCGGTAGATGTACTCCACCACCTCCTCCCGGGAAAAGTCCAGCACATACTGGTTCCGGGCGTGGCTGTAGGGACGTCGGATGTCTGCCAGCACCCAGTCCGGATGGGCCCGGAACAGGTCGCTGTCCTTGTTGGTCATTTCCGGTTCAATCCAGAGGCCGAACCTCATGCCCAGGCCCTCGATCTTTTGGGCCAGGCCGGTAATGCCCTCCGGCAGCTTTTCCAGGTTGGGATACCAGTCCCCAAGGGAGGCATTGGCCTCGTTACGCTTTCCGAACCAGCCGTCATCCAGCACGAACAGCTCGATTCCCAGGTCCCGGGCCTTCCGGGCGATCTCCAGGATCTTTTCCTCGTTAAAGTCAAAATAGGTGGCTTCCCAGTTGTTGATGAGAATGGGCCGTTCCCGGTCCCGCCAGAATCCCCGGGCCAGGCGGCTCCGGTAAAGGCTGTGGAAAGCCTGGCTCATGCCGTTTAAGCCGTGGTCCGAGTAGGCTATCACCAGCTCCGGGGTCTGGAATTCTTCCCCCGGCGCCAGCTGCCAGCGGAATTCGTTGGGATGGATGCCCAGCAGAACCCGGGTTACGTCAAAGTTGTCCACCTCTGCCTGGGCCAGAAAATCACCGCTGTACACCAGGGAAAAGCCCAGGGCCTCCCCCTGGAATTCCGTGGTTTCCCGCCGCTTCAGGGCCAAGAACGGGTTGAACTGGTGGCTGCTGCAGCCCCGGAGGCTGTAAACCCCCTGGATGCCCGGGGCCAGCGGGCGGGTTTGGATGTGGCGCTCCCGTGCCCAGGCCCCGGCCAGCTCCACCATCTCATAATCCGCGTCCGGCAGGTCCAGGCAGCCGCTCATGGCGTTTAACAGTGTAAGGTTCTCCGGGCCGCCGCAGGCAAACCGGGTGCTGCGGGCGATCACCGGGTAGTCCCGGAAGATGGTGTAGGACAGAATGATCTGCGTATGGATTTCCGGATCCTCCAGGGTTACTTCCAGGGTTTCCGCCTCCTCGTCCTTCTCTACATAGACCGCCGGGAGGCCCGGCAGCGGCTTCTTTCCCGCAAAAATCCGGTGCTCCCGATACCGGAAGTCCACCACCCGGCTGCCGTCCTCCCGCTCCATCTCAAAGGCCGGATACCGGGGATCCCCGGTCCCAAAGGTGGGGTATTCCTGTTTCAGGTGTTCCAGGGAAAAGTCCCGGCGGCCCTCAAAGGGGCAGGCTCCCATATCCCGGGAGGCGTACTCCGTGAGATACCGGAAATCCTCCCGGTCTGTCAAGCGTTTTCCAAAATACACATGGCCCAGCTGGCCGTTTTCCAGAATCTCCAGGATATAGCTGACTTCCCGGTTGTACAGATGGAAGTCTCCGGAGGTGGGATGAAATTGAATGGGCATAGAATCTCTCCTTCCAAATGATCGGCCTCTTGGGCAATGGCTGCCTGGAGGTGGGATGAACGTTGCAGGTGTGCTTGCTTTCTATTATACAAGCATCCGGCGGGTTTGGGAATGAGGACGGGAAAAAACACTAAATTTCCGAAACTAAAACTCTACATCAAGTGGTCCGACGATCTCAGGAAGAACCCTCTCTATGCTATTCTTTCCGGTTTTTGGTTAGGAATTCCTTGGGCACGGGCACTTTTTATATTTTCCAGTCTGCCTTTCAAAAAATTTACCATCAAAGAAATTTTTGAGCAATTTAAATAGGCTCCGCCGTAGTGTATAAAGCTATGCCTCCAGCTTTTTCAGATTTGTCCATAGTTTTCCAAATTAAAATCTCAACGACCGTATTAACCTCAGAGTTCTTTTCTGTTTATTCCACCGCTCTGGGGGGAGCTGAAAAATATCTGCCATTGCCCTGAGAATGAGACACGAGACTGTTATTGTGATCGCATCTATAGCTAGCCTGGCGGTAACATCGGATGGGATTCCCATCCAGGATGTGGTTGTGGCACTGTTGCCTGTTCAGTATTATGATGTGTCAGAATCTTGATGCATGGGCGATGTCAAAGGCTTCCCGACTAAGACACCCTTAGAGTAAGTCATTATAAACCATGTCAGTCGCAAAGCCTGTAAAACAACCCTACCCTCTTTCCAAAACATTATTACATTTATTCCGTTCTGGATAGTATCTACTTGTTAAAGTCTATCCGGCCGGCGAGCTTTGAGCGGCTGGCTCAAGATCCTGAGAGTCTAATTTAAGAGGGTAATGAATAAGTCTTGCAGAATGATAAATTCATTTCTAAAAATATGGTATATTGGCGTGAAAAAGGAAAAATGTTAAAAATTTGCTTGACAAAACACGATGATCTATCTATAATATCCCGGTCTTAGTTAAAACAGCTATAGTTTTACCATTTTGTTAATCTAAATTGGATACTATTTGATCGTAAATGTGTTTAGAAGGAGTAAAATGATTATTGATCGATTTAATAGTAATGGAGTAGAAGCAATCGTAACATATTCGCCCGTGTGGGAGATGTCTTATTCTATGCACGTTTTGTCTCAACCAGAGCACCATCTGTATCGTCGAAAATGGGTTTTAAAGATGGAAGAAACGAATCAAAAATTAGTGGATAGTATCCGAGAATACAGTGTTCATACTAATCAATGGACTTTTTTAATTGACTCCCCTATATGGACTGAATTACGGCAGATGGAACCAATGGAAGTTTTTGAATTTCTTAGAGAAAAAAATATTTATCAATGGAACCAGTTATTGGCCTGTTTCGGGATCACAATGGACATCCCGAAGCGGGACGCGGTGCTCCAAACCCTATGGGACTATTATGAACAGATGTTCCACTGGGAGGAGCGCTTCCTCCGGAGGTACCTGACCCGCATTCTGGAGGAGGAAACGGAAAAATGTCGGCGGCTGGGGATCTGGGAATGGTGCAAAACCATCCACGAGCGGCTGAAGGTGGAGGCGGATTCCCTTCGCTACCTGAAGAACCGGGACTTTATCTACCCCAAGGCAGAGATTCAAACCATCTTTCTCACCGCCAGCACCTTTGTGGAGCCCCACCTGTGGCTGTACCACAACAGCTCAGAACTGGAGATTGTCAAAAGCGTCCGCACGGAACAGCCGGAAGCCTACCACCTGCCGTCACAGCCGGTGCGGGTTTGCCGGGCCCTGGGGGACGAGTCGCGGTTGAGCATGCTGCGGCTGATCTTCCGGGGCGTCAATACCACCCAGGACCTGGCCCGGGAGCTGGGCCTGAGCCCGGCGGCGGTCTCCAAGCACCTGAAGTTACTCTGGGAGGCCGGTCTGGTCCACAAAACCGCCTCCGGGCACTTTGTACGCTATACCCTGAACACGGATGTCATAGACTATCTCCCCTACACCCTGTACGAAATTTTTACCCGGTAAACCCCGAGGCACCGGTCTGCCACACCCTATTCACAAGGAGGAATCAACATGCTCATCGCCTGGTCCACCTATCAACGCATCCGCATCGGCATTCTGCGGGCCATGCCCTGGTCCCTGGTCGTCTCCCGGGTGCTCACCGGCATCACCCAGATTGTGTTTCCCTACTTTATCTACCAATATTTTATGGCAGGGAACCTATCGGCGGAGTTTGCCCAGTACACCGGCAGCGCCGATTATATGACCTACATTGTGCTGGGCTCAGCCCTAAACGTGTTGGCGGTCTCTACTCTGATGAATATTGGCCGGGCGTTGATCACGGAGCTGCGGCAGGGCACCTTGGAAATGCTGCTGTTGGCCCCTGCCTCCCGCACCGCCTACTTTGTCGGCTGCCTATGGGAGCAAACCCTCCGGGCCTTGCTGGAGTTCGGCGCAACGCTGCTGGTGGGAGCCCTGCTGGGGGCCAACCTGTGGCCCATCTTTTCACTCCGAGCCTTCATTGCCATTGCCCTGGCCATCTTCAGCTTTTTCTGCATGGGGATCATGCTCTCCGGCGTAATGCTCCGAACCCGGGATACCTACGTGACCCAGAACACCCTGTTTTTTCTAATGAACGTGGTCTGCGGAATCACTTTTCCTATCCAGTACCTGCCCGGGTGGGTCCAGCGTCTGGCCCAGCTGTTTCCCCTGACCCCGGCGGTCACCCTGTTCCGCAATGCGGTGATCCAGCAGGAGCCCTTGTCCGGCCAGCAGGATCTTATTGGCCAGATTTTCCTGCTCTCGGCCTTTTACCTGTTGGTCGGCGCCCTCTGGAACAAAAAACTGGAGCGGTCTCTGATGGAAAGTATTTTTGGATAACGCAGTTCTAACGCATATAGAAAGGACAAATGAAGATGATTCAGGCGGCACATCTCTGTAAAACCTACGTTCTACGGGAGCGAAACGGATTGTTCCGGAGGGAAACCCGCAAAGAAATCCCGGCGGTAAAGGACATCTCCCTGGAGATCCCCCGGGGAAGCATCACCGGCGTGCTGGGCATCAACGGAGCCGGCAAGACCACCACCATCCGCATGCTGGCGTCCCTCATCTCCCCCACCTCCGGCACCCTGACCATGGACGGGATGGACGCGGTGAAAAACCACCTGCAGGTAAAAAAGCGGATCAACGTCATCACCGGCGGGGAGCGGAACCTGTACTGGCGGCTCACCGCCCGGGAAAACCTCCGGTATTTTGGGAACCTCTACGGGCTCAGCGGGAAGGAGCTGGAACAGCGGATAGACGGGCTGCTCCAGACCGTGGGGCTGACGGAAGCCCAGAATATTCCGGTGGAGCGGTACTCCAAGGGCATGAAGCAGCGGCTGCAGATTGCCCGGGGCCTGATCAACGACCCGGAATACCTGTTTCTGGACGAGCCCACCCTGGGGTTAGATATTTTAATTGCCCGGGAGATCCGGGAGCTGATCCGGCAGCTGGCCAAAGAGCAGAACAAAGGGGTGCTGCTGACCACCCACTACATACGGGAGGCGGAAGAACTGTGCGATTCCATCTATCTGCTGGAGAAGGGGGAGATCATCGCCCAGGGCACCAAGGAGGAGCTGGCGGAGCTGTTCCAGTATAAGCCCCGGCTGGCGGTCTAGGCGGACCTGCCGGCGGACTCCCCGGTGTGGGAGGCGCTGCGGCAGCGCTTTCCGGATAGCGTGCAGGTTTCGCCGGACCAGCCCTCCTCCTTCCAGGTGGAGGGAAACGCCCAGGTGCTGAACCTGCTGCTGGAGCATCAGGTTCCCGTGGAGAAGCTGAACATTCAGGAAGCCAATCTGGAGGAGGTGCTCACCGGTATTCTCCGCCGGTCAAGGGAGGGAGAGGCATGAGAAAGATACTACTGGTTCTGAAGGCGGAGGTGGTCAAACAGAAGCAGCACGACTATCACGCCTATTTTGTATACTTTTCCCTGCTGTTGTGGCCCATTCTGGGATTTCTGGAGGTGTATTTCACCTACCAGCCCTTTACCTTCACCGGCTACCTAGGGATCACGGACAGCCAGGACCTATTGGCTTTTCTGGGCACCGGCTACATGGCCTACACCTGCTTTTGGTCCTTGGTCCAGAACGCCTGGTCTATGTCACGGCAGGAGCGGGAGGGCGGCACCCTGGAGGTGGCCTTTCTGACCCCGGCCAACCGGCTGGCCATGATGTACGGCAAAGCCCTGGGGGCCCTGATCCAGGAGGTCTGGATGTTCTGTTGCTTCTGCCTCTTTGTGTTGTTCTACACGGACATCCTCCGGTGGGACAACCTGTTCCTGCTGCCGGTGTTCCTGTTGCTGCTCCTGGTTGCCTCCACCTTATGGGGCGGCATGCTCAGCGCCCTCTGCCTGTACTCCCGGGATTCCTCCATGATCATGGACATCTTTGAGACGCCCATGAATCTGTTCACCGGTACCCGGATTCCCGTGTCCTGCTTCCCCACCTGGGCCAAGATCCTCTCCCTGGTGTTCCCGCTGACCTACTGCCTGCAGATCATCCGGCTGGTGCTGGGAGTCGGGGAGCCGGGCCAGCGCCTGCTGCCCAGCCTCCTGGGCCTGCTTCTCTGCATGGGGATTATGGTTGCCGTCACCGCATGGGTTACGGTTCGGGTGGAAAGGCACAACCGGGAGACCGGGGAACTGAATTTCTATTAATTGTTTACCATAAAGGAATAAGAAAAATTTGTAAGTAAGGAGAACATGAAAATGAATAATATGAAGCTTAGAGTTTGTTTGACTAATAAATGTAACTTTAGTTGCAAATACTGTCGTCCAGGTGGAGAAGGAAGCATTTCTGATAATCCAGAACTATCGGATAATGAATTATGGAACTTCTGAAGATCTTGTTTCAAAACGGCTTTGAAGCAATCAGATTGACAGGAGGTGAGCCGTTATTAAGAAAAAACTTTTTTGAATTGGTTTCCCAAATGAGAAAGTTGCCGAATATTAAAAAAATTACATTAGTAACCAATGGGAGCATTATTAATGAACATAAGATTGAAGAAATTCTTATGCTTGGTTTTAAGTCTGTTACTGTAAGTTTGGATTCTGTATATCCAACTGAGTTTTACCATTTGGTTGGAGTTGATTGCCTAGATACAGTCGTGAAAAATATTCTTGAAATGAAAAGTAGGGGGATTAATCTTAAAATAAACAGTGTTGTTTCTAAATATAATCAAAGCCATGTTGAAGAGTTGATTAAATTCTGCATAAAGAATGAATTGCCATTAAAAATACTAGATCTTGTTGGCATGGAAAAAGAATATGTTCCACTGGATAAAATTGAAGAATATTTGGCGACTCGTTGCTCGAAGCGAATCTTACAAAAGCAAGATGAGGGATTCGGAACTCCAGAACATGTTTATTATATAGAAAAAACACCAATCGTTATTAAAAATAGTTTATTGGGTACATGTTATATCAAAGCTTGTGAAAAATGTTCAAAATATCCTTGTCAATCGGGTATTGTATCTATGATCTTGACAAGTGATGGATACCTAAAAATCTGTAGTTTAAACGATGAACTTAATTTGGATTTGCGTCCATTACTGAAAGGAGATCGGTCAACATTTGTGAAACTTCATAAAATGATAACGCTGTATAATTCTGCCAAGTTTTCACAAATGTGGGGAAAATAAAGATAATGAAAGGTGGGATGTGCAAAATAATTTGAAAAAATGAAAGTGGTTTGATATGAATTGCAAACTATAATTCACGAAAGCTTTCTATGAATTTGGAGCGATGTCTCTTACCACGGGCTCTTCTGAGAGATTTGTGTTAATAGAATTTCATAGCGTATTCCTTCCCAGACAGCTGCGCCACTTGGTTTGAATATCCGAATTCTAATAATAACCGCTTCACTCCATTGCATTTCTGCAAATTTAGGATGACATGCTTGAAAAAAATATAAAGGAGTATAAATGAAAAATATAGAGATAGTTGCTACTATAGCAAATGAGTATTTGTTTGACAAAGAATACAGTGGAATATCTGGGTTAATAAGGAATGGTGTAAATAAATTTAGGATAAATCTTTCTAAAATCAAAGATAAGAGCAATTTTGATAATATGATGGATGTATTAATGGAAATCAGAGAAAAATTCGGGGATTCAATTTTTGTAATGCTCGATCTACCATTACCCTTAAAGAAGATCCGTTGTTACAATACATCTGGAAAAGATTTCATTTTTTTAAGAGAAAACGATGTTTTTTCTCTTACATCTTCGTTGAAAGCATTAGAGACATTATTTTACGTAGATTTAGATAAGGAAAGAATATCAAATATTCTTGAAATTGGACAGAGTATTACTTATTCTGATGGAGAATATGAATTCATTGTAAAGAATATAGATAAGGAAAGGGATATAGTATTTTTAGCGGCGTTATCAGATTGCCAAGTGTTCTCCGGAAAATCAATAAACATAGGTAGATTAAAAGAAAATTATAAAAATGAAGAATATTTGTTAGAAAGTATAAAACCGATAAAACCAGACTGTATTTGCTTATCTTTTGTGGAAAACCCGAATTATGTGCAGCATATTTATGAGGCCTTGGAAAAATATGAGTTAAAATGCTCTGTGATAAGTAAAATAGAAACTATAAGAGGCGTCGAAAACATTAATTCTTTAGCAGAAATTTCAGACATAATGATAGCAAGGGGGGATTTAAGCCTTAATGTTCAGCAAGAATTGTTTTTGAAAAAAAAAAAAAAAATTAGTAGGGTAACCAAGGAAAATAATTCGAAGTTATATGTTGCAACAAATATCCTATCCTCATTAGCAAAAAGTTCAACGGCATCGGCATCAGAGATAGTTGACTTATCTTTTATATTATCTTTAAATCCGGATGCTATAATTTTCAATTTTGGCGTTGTTAGAAGTAGGAATTTTCCTAAAGCAATAGAAACAATAAAAAAATTTGAATGTAGCAATATAAGTCCTTTACCGAATATTTAAGGGAGGCGTAAAAAAGTATTGATTGACATAAATTTTTTCCCAGTTGGAGGTATTGACGATGAAAAAATTCTGTTTGTGGTCATTGCAGCTATATAATATAAGGGTAAATGGGTATTATGCCGCCATGAGGGACGCATAACATATGAGTTTCCTGGGGGCCATGTTGAAAAAAATGAATCCGTGGAAAATGCAGCAAGA
>CAZSAF010000045.1:0-15610 GCA_964604605.1 uncultured Lachnospiraceae bacterium | reverse complement strand
CCTCCTCCTCGTAGAGGATTTCGCTCTTGCCGTAGACAATGGGCGGCCGGAACTCTCGCAGCCCCCGGTAAGCGGTGCCCCGGGGATAGCGGATGGCCAGCGGCCCGTCAAACTCCAGGCTGAACCGCAGGGCGTCCGCCAGCTCATAGCAGTTTTTCGGCGCAAAAATGCTCATGTTGGGGATGGTCTGGAGGAAGGACAGGTCAAAGAGCCCCTGATGAGTCTCCCCATCGCTGCCCACCAGCCCGGCCCGGTCCACCGCAAAGGTCACGTTCAGGTTCTGGATACAGACATCGTGAAGGATCTGGTCATAAGCCCGCTGCAGGAAAGAGGAGTACACGCAGAAGTAGGGCTTCATGCCCCCGGCAGCCAGGCCGGCGGCAAAGGTCACCGCATGCTCCTCCGCAATGCCCACATCAAAAAAGCGCTCCGGGTACAGCCGCCGGAATTTTTTAAAGCCCACCCCCTCCGGCATGGCAGCGGTAATGCCCACCACCCGGGGCTCCTTCTCCGCCATCTGGCAGAACACCTTGGAAAACACATCCGAGTAGTCGGCCTGCTGTTTCTCCTTCCGTGGCTTTCCAGTCTCCACCACAAAGGGATTCACCCCGTGATAGGCCTCCGGGTGCCGCTCCGCCGGCTCGTAGCCCCGGCCCTTTTTGGTCATCACATGAACCACCACCGCCCGGTTCAGCCGCCGGGCCTCCCGGAATACACTGACCATGGAGGAAATATTGTGGCCGTCCACCGGTCCCAGGTAGGTAATGTCCATATTTTCAAAGAACATCCCAGGAATAAACAGCTGCTTCAGGCTCTGCTTGGCCATGCTGATACGGCGCACCATGTGGCTGCCGATCTCCGGCACCCGGGACAGGTTCTGGCGGACGTTGGCCTTCAGATCGTTGTACTGGGGCATGGTCCGCAGATTGTTCAGCATCCGGGAGATGCCGCCGATATTCTCCGAGATGGACATGTTGTTGTCGTTTAGGACAATGATAAAATTGCTTTTTAGCTGGGAGGCGTTGTTCAGGGCCTCGTAGGCCATGCCGCCGGTGAGGGCCCCGTCCCCGATGATGGACACCACCGCAAAATCCTCTCCCCGGAGATCCCGGGCCTGGGCAATTCCCAGCCCGGCGGAGATGGAGGTGGAGCTGTGACCGGTGTTGAAGGCGTCACAGGAGCTCTCCTTCCGGTTGGGGAAGCCGCTGATGCCGCCGTAGTGGCGGATCTCGTCAAATCCATCCTTCCGCCCGGTGAGCAGCTTGTGGGTGTAGGACTGGTGGCCCACATCCCAGATCAGCTTGTCCTCCGGCAGGTGGAAGGCCAGGTGCAGGGCCATGGTCAGCTCCACCACCCCCAGGTTGGAGGCCAGATGGCCGCCGGTGGCGCTGATCTTTTCCAGCAGGAACTGCCGGATTTCTTCCGCCAGCTGTCCGTAGAGCTTGGGATCAATGAACTGAATATCATTGGTTTTTTGAATCTGATCCAAAATCATGCCGCACCCCTTCCCTTCTGTGCTCTGTCCCCACGGTCAATGGGACCTTGTCTCCAGTTTCCGTATAAAATCCCGGAAGAACGTACTGTCTCCCGGCAGGGCCTCCAGATGGGCAATGGCCCGCTCCGAAAGGCGCCGCACCTCCTCCCTGGCGACATCCAGCCCCTCCAGGGTCACATAGGTGGTCTTTTGGTTCCGTTCATCGCTGCCAATGGGCTTTCCCAGCTCCTCCTGGGTGCTGGTCACATCCAGAATATCATCCTGGATCTGGAAGGCCATGCCGATGTCCGCCGCAATCTGTTCCATCTGCCGCACCTGCTCCTCCGTTGCCCCGGCCAGCACCGCGCCGATCATCATGGCCGCTTCCAACAGTGCCCCGGTCTTCAGCCGATAGATAAAATTCAGCTGTTCCCGGGAGACCGGCTGGCCGGTCAGCTCCACATCCACCGCCTGGCCGCCCACCATGCCGGAAATACCGGCCTTCTCCGCCAGAATGCTCACACAGCGGCCCACCCGCTCCGGGTGCTCCGTCAGGGCAAAGGCCTTGGAGCAGGTCTCAAAGGCGTATGTCAGCAGCGCGTCCCCGGCCAGAATGCCCATGGCCTCCCCGTAGGCAGACCAGGTGGTGGGCTTTCCCCGGCGCAGGGTATCATTGTCCATGGCCGGCAGGTCATCGTGGACCAGGGAGTAGCTGTGGATCATCTCCAGGGCCGCCATAAAGGGCTCAACCTCCGGTCCCTGGCCGCTAAACAGGCGGTAGGCCGCCTCCATCATCCGGGGGCGGATCCGCTTGCCGCCGGCGGTCACACTGTAGTTCATGGCCTCCAGCACCGTCTTCTGCATGCCGGTTTCCTCCGGCAGATAGCGGGCCAGTATCTCCTCAATCGCCATCTCCGTCCCCCTCCTTTGTCTCCAGAATAATCAATTTTTTCTCAATGGTGTCCACCGCCTCCTGACAGCGGCGCACCAGCTTCAATCCCTGCTCATAGAGGTTGAAGGTTTCCTCCAGGGAATGCTCCCCGGACTCCATCTCCCCCAGCACCGCGTCCAGCTGCCCAAAGGTCTCCTCCAGGGACAACGCTTTTTTATCTTCCATGGCTTCTCTGCTCCTTTACTTGGCTGATCAGTTCCCCGTCCGAAAGCCGGATGGTCAGCAGGCTTCCCACAGGTGCCTGGCCGACGGACTTGACGTTTTCCCCCTTTTCTCCGGTCACATAGGCATACCCCTGCTCCAGCTTGGTCAGGGGAGATACGCCGGAGAGACGGGCCGCCGCCACTGCCAGCCGGTTTCGGGTGTCCCGCAGCTGCCGCTGCATTTGCTCGCCCATCTGCCGCTCCGTCTCCGCCAGCCGCTGGCGCAGCTGGTTCAGCTGGTACTGGGGCTGCAGCCGCTCCAGCCTTCTCCGCTCTGCCTGCAGGCGCAGCTGCTGTTCCCGCAGCTTGCCCTGGGCAATCCGCCGCAGCGCCAGCCGCTTCTGCTCCAGCTGTTCCGTAAACTCATAGACGTCAAAGACCGCCAGCTCCGCCGCCGCCGAGGGGGTGGGGGCCCGCAGGTCAGCCACAAAATCCGCAATGGTGGTGTCCGTCTCATGGCCCACGGCGGAGATCACCGGCGTCTCACACTCAAAAATGGCCCAGGCCACCATCTCCTCATTGAAGGCCCACAGCTCCTCCGGGGAGCCGCCGCCCCGGCCTACAATCAGGCAGTCCAGCCCCATGGCGTCCAGGGTGGTAATGCCCCGGACAATGCTGGCCGCCGCCTTCTCCCCCTGGACCAGCGCCGGGTACAGGATCAGCTGCACAAAAGGGTTCCGCCGGCCGGCAATGTTGCAGATATCCCGGATAGCCGCTCCGGTGGGGGAGGTGACAATGCCGATTTTCCGGGCAAAACGGGGAATGGGGCGCTTGTACTCCGGGGAGAACATGCCCATTTCCTCCAGGCGGCGTTTCCGCTCCTCAAACTCCCGGTACAGATCCCCTACTCCGTCCAGCTCAATCTCCTTGGCGTACAGCTGGTACTTGCCGTCCCGCTCATAGACCATAATGCTGCCGGCCACCAGCACCTTCTGGCCTTCTTCCAACCGAAAGCGGAGACCGGCCCTCTGCCCGGCAAACATCACCGCCGAGAGAGTACCCGTCTCATCCTTCAGGGTAAAATAAATATGGCCGGAGGAATGGTATTTACAATTAGAAACTTCGCCCTTCACCACAATGGAGCGAAGGGCGTAGTCCATGGCAAACAGATTTTTGATATAGGCGTTGACTTGGCCTACCTTATATACGTTTCCGGTCCTCTTCATGGGCCGCATCAAGACCTTTCACCAATTTTCCTAAAATCGCGTTGACAAATCCCGGGGAGTTTTCCCCGCCGTAAACCTTGGCCAGCTCCACCGCCTCGTTGATAGCCACCTTGGCCGGCACCTGCTCGTCCATGAGGATCTCATAGGCGGCCAGCCGCAGGATGGTCAGCTCCACCTTGCCCATGCGGCCGGTTTTCCACCCCTCGGCCACCGCGTTGAGGCAGCTGTCCAGCTCCTCCAAATGTTCTCCCACAGCCAGCGCCCTCTGCCGGATTTCCTCCCGGCACGCCGGCTCCAGCTCCTCCATCTCTTCCACGTACAGCGCGCACCGCTCTCTGTATTCCTCCAGGTCACAGAATTCCTTCTGGAACAGTGCTTTAAAGGTATGTTCTCTGATCTGCTTCCGTGTCATATCGCGCCTTCCACTACGGCCGGTCCCGCTCGACCACCACGCCGGCGATCTTGATATTCACGTCCAACACCGAGAAACCCGTCATGTTCTCAATGGCGGCCTTCACCTTTTCCTGCACCACCGCCGCAATATCCGGAATGGTATAGCCAAACTTGATATTCAGGGACATGTAGACGGATACTTTGTCATCCATAACCTCCACCTTCACACCCTTGGACAGGCTCTTCATGCCCAGCTTGGCAATCAGCTCCCGGGTAATGTTGTCCGCCATGGAATGAACACCCTCCACCTCCATAGCCGCCAGGCCGGCAATGATGGAAAACACTTCGTCCGCAATGATCACCTGGCCAATTTTATCCTTTTCATGGATGACATGGGTACTTCTGACTTCCGCTTCTTTTCCCATATAAATCCCTCCTGTGGCATTTCCCGCAGACCTCTATTGGTCATTTTAATACGAAACTGCCATTTTTATACTCTGCGGACATTATATCAAAAAGAGAGAGAACTTGCAAGGAAAATGAAAAGGGCCTGCCCGGAACAGGCAGACCCCCGACTTCTCAGCTTAGGACAATTTATGGAATAGGTATATAACCTCCGGCGGTAATGCCGGAAAACACATCCGGGAAAAACACCAGGAACAAAACAACCAGCACCATAATGGTAATATACGGCAACAACGGTTTTACCATCTCCGTTACATTACACTTGGCCATACCAGTCATGACAAACAGGCAAAGGCCAATGGGCGGCGTGGTCAGTCCCACCGCCTGCATGATCACCACCGCAATGCAGCAGGTGAAGGGTTCCAGCCCTGCGGCAATCATCAGCGGATAGGCCAGCGGAATCACAATCGTCACGCTGGCACCGGCCCCCACCGCTCCCATAATCAGCATATAGATCAGAATACCAATCATAATAATGCTGCCGGAGAGCCCTGCGTTCTGCACAAATGCCGTCAAAATGCTGGTCAGGTTCAGGGACGTCAGGGCGGAGGAAAACGTGTTGGCGAAGGCTACCATCAACAGCATGGAGGCGCCTCCCTGCAGGCTTTTCCGCATAACACCCAAAATTTCGGAAGGTTTCAGTGATTTGTAAATAAACACGCTGACAATCAGGGCATACACAATGGATAACGCCGCCGCCTGGGCCGTATCCGCAATGCCGGAAAAGATGGAGCCCAGAATCACCACCGGCGTCAGCAACGCCCAGATACTCTCCTTAAATACATTGCCAAAGCCTTTGGCGCGCAGATTGTCCACCCAGGCATCAATCTTCTGCTGGTCTCCGTTTCCGTGCCTGCGGCAGTAAAAATAGCTGTACACCATCATCAGAAATGCACATGCCAGGCCAGCCACCGCAGCCAGCTTATACAGGACAATCAGATCCAGCCCGCCGCTGAGTGCAGTGACACCAGTTACCGGTACGCTGGGCGGAATCACCATGCCCAGGCAGCCAGCGGAAACCAGAATGGCGGCGCTGAACAGCTTGTCATATCCCAACTCCACCAGGACCGGATAACACATGGCGCCCACTGCGGCGGTGGTAGCAGGCCCGGATCCGGAAATAGCACCATAAAAAGCGCAGGTCAGGATGGAAAGAATGGGCATGAAGCCTTTTTTCTTTCCAAAGAAATAGGCAAAAATGCTGAAAATTTTATCGGTAATCTTGCCATGGGACATAAGATCGCCGGCTACAATAAACAGAATAATGGTAAGGCCTGTATTATTGGCTGATGAACCGCTGACAAAGCTGGTCACAATTTCCATGAGGCCAAAGTCCGAGACGCCTCCAAAAAAGAGGGGAATCGTAAAAGCAGCTGCCGCAATGCAAAAGATCAGCGGGGTGGCACCAAATACCAGCAGGACAAAGTAGACGATAAAAAATACCGCAATTTCCATGGATTACTTTCCTCCCCTCACCAATTTTTGAATTTCACGGAACAAGCCCAGGCCAAATCCCACCAGCGGAGCAAAATAAGCTATTGCCACCGGAAGCCCCGGTGCATTGGAGTCCATGGTCCCGTTGGCCAACGCCTCCCGGACTACCAGGAAGCTTCCTACAAAGACGGCCGCAATAATCACAAAACCCAGAACACGGTTCACAATATGAAACATCTTTCTCAAAGGCTTCAGCATGAGACTCCCCAGAAGATCTACATTCAGATGCCGGTTGCTCCGAACACAGTAGCCCAGCCCAATACAGCAAGTCCAGGTATAGGCATAATAAGAAATTTGATTAACCAAAGTTGCCGTATCAGCTGCCCCCAGCAGCTTCAGAGCCAGGCCCGCCAGCGTCAAGACAATGCTGATAAGTAACGGAACCAGCATCAAGTTTTCTTCCAGCTCCCGCATTGGCTTTGGAGAAGTATTCTGTGCATTCATAAAAGCGTCCTCCTCTTTCCCATTTTATTTGCGCGCAATATAATCATATAAAAATCATAGCTTTTTTCTTTATTTTCAACAATTGGCTATCTTGCTTTTCTTTCCGCTTTTTCTCAACTTCCCCAGTTTTGGAACAAGTTTTTTCTGCTTTTCAATAGCAGATCTTGCTTTTTTGTGGTATACTGTAAAAAAGTTTTTGAAAGGAGACCCAGCCGTGCTTTCCCCGGATTCCAACGCTTCACTCCCTGAGGTCCATGTCTCCATTATTACGCAAAAGCTCTCTCCCGCTGCTTGGTGTTATCCGATCCATGCGCACGCTGAACACTGTGAAGTGATTTTTGTCACCGGCGGTTCCGGCTTTTTATCCGTAAATGACCGTTCTTTTCCCATTGAAAAAGGGATGACGCTTCTCATCCCTCCCTGCGTTTTTCACTATCTGTACTGTTATGCCAATGCGCCTTTGGAATACAATTCCCTGACCTTTCAGCCCTCGTATTCCGATCCTTCTATCTTGGCCAGGGAGTTGTCACGTCCTGGCGCTTCCTCTGCGCAGGCCGACCACACACTGCCTCAGATTCAAACTATTTATGAACTCCTATTTCAGCTGCGCTCCAACCAACAACTGGGAAAAGAATTGTTCCGTTCTCTCACCCTCTCCCTGATCTTGCTGTGCCAGGAATTATTCACCGCCGGGTCTTTTGCGCTGGGAGAAGGAGAAATGCCCGGCATCACCGATTCTCCCGTACATCAGGTATACCGGTATATTACCGAGCATTTTTCCGAGCGGATTACCCTGCAGAGCCTCAGCAGACAATTCGGGATCAGTGTCTCGCATTTGAGCCATCTGTTCTCCCGAACATTCGGCCGTTCCCCCATTGATCACCTGATCCGGTGCCGCATCACCTATTCCACCACGTATCTGCGAAAAACCGATATGACTTTGGAGGAGGTTGCGCGGCGCACCGGCTACAGCAGCATCACCCACTATATCCGCCAATTCAAAGCCTGTATTGGCAAAACTCCAACCGAGTTTCGCCGGCAAGAGCAATCCAATATTATTCAGCTGCCGCTGCTGCCCTCTCATCTCCCGTAAAAAGCTCCCAAGAGCATTCTTTTATATCACCTCCACCGCCCGTCCCAGGTGGAAGGAGTAAATCCAGGTCTCCTTCACCACTTTTCCCAACGCCCGCTCCAGGGCCTCCCGGTAGTAAGCCAGCTGCACCCGGTACCGGGACAGAAGCGTTTTGGCTCCCACCGCGTCCGTCTTATAGTCCACCAGTACCAGGCCGTCTTCCTCTTCCAGAAACAGGTCGATGATACCTTGGACCAGCACCAACTCCTCCCCGGCTTCTGGTCCCAGGATCCGGGAAACAGGCACCCCCATGACAAAGGGATGCTCCGTCTGCCGCCGGCCCTGGCGGAAAGCCTCCTGCACCCGGCGGCCCAGGGGGCTTTGGTAGAAGCGGACAATATCCTCCGGGGTGACGGAGGCTGCTTCTGCCGCCGGGCTTGTCTCGGAGGCCGTGTCCGCTGCCGCCTCAGCGGCATACGCAAACTCCCGGATTATCCGGCAGATGGCCTCCCGGTTTTCCCCATCCTCCGGGGAAAGGTGCTCCAGCACCCGGTGGTAGAGGGTTCCCCGCCGGGAGCCCTCCTCCGCTGTGCGGGACGACCGAGAGCCCCCAGCCGCTTTTTCCGGATCGGAGACCTGTGACTGCCCGGAGGTTCCTTCCTCCACGGCCCAGTGCTCTTCCTTCCCCGCCGCCTCCTTCAGTTGAGAAACCGAGTAGGCAGAACGGACCGTTGTCAGCGCCTTCCGCGGGTAGGACCACATCAGCCGCCTCTCCCATTGGGCCTCCAGCTCCGGATCTCCGCCGGACACCAGTCCCGCCGGCAGCGCCGTCCGCAGCCACTGGCCCCGCCCCAGCTTTTCCACCTCCCGGGCTACCAGGTCCGCATCCTCCAGCACCCGAATCTTCGTTTTCGGAAGCTCCCGGGCCAGCGCCATGAGAATCCAGTCCAGATAAGATTTTCCCTTTGCCACATACCAGCCCGGCAGCAGGCGAGAGGAAAAGTTCTTTGCCATGGCTGCCTGATCCTGCTCCTCCTCCAGGCTTTTCCCCGCTGCCGTCAGAATCAGCTTTTCCCGGGCGCGGGTCAGGGCCACATACAAAATCCGCAGCTCCTCCCCCTGTACCTCCTGGATCATCCGCTCCGCCAGCACCTGCTTCCACAGGCAGGGGATCTTGGCTGTATGCTCCAGGTCCACCACGTCCGAGGCAATGCCGCCGTCTTCGTGAAAAATCACCCTTTTCCGCGCATCCTGCAGATTGAAGGATTTGGACAGCCCCGCCACAAAAACCACCGGATATTCCAGCCCCTTGCTCTTGTGGATGGTGGTGATGCGCACCAGATCGTCCTGTTCCGAAAAGCCGGAGGCCGGCCCGTAGTCCATCTGGTATTTCTGCATTTTTTCCATATACCTGTTGAACTGAAAGAGGCCGTGGAGGCTGGTGCTCTCAAATTCCATGGCCTTCTCCCGGAGCATCTCCACGTTGGCCCGCCGGGCTTCCCCGCCAGGCAGAGCCGAAAGATACAGGCTGTAGGAGGAATCCTCCAGGATCCGGTCCAGCAGCTCATGGATGGGAAGGCACACGGCCAGCTCCCGGTACTGTTCCAGCCACGCCAGGAAACTTCGCATTTTGTCTGCGTCCCACTGCTGGCAGCGGCTGTACAGGCTGTCATCCTCCCCCAGGTGCTGCACACCGGCATCCTGGTGCGGAAGCAATGCCAATTCCTCCTCCGAAAAGCCTCCCAGCGGAGACAGGAGCACCGCCGCCAGAGGGATATCCTGCCGGGGATTGTCCAGCACCTTCAGCAGGCTCAGCAACACCTGCACCTCGTTGGCACTGAAATATCCCCGCTTTTCCTGGGTCACCGCGGGAATGCCCTCCTGGTTCAGCTGCGCCGCAAAGGTTTCCGCCCAGCCGTCCACGGTGCGCAGGAGAATGACCACATCCCGGTACTGCAGCGGGCGGTACGCCCCCCGGGCCGCATCCCAGACCTGCATGCCGCCGGGGGCCATCAGCTCCTGGATCCGGCGGGCAATGGCCCGCGCCTCGCCCTCCCGCTCATCTACCTCCCGGCACTGGGCATAGAGCAGCTCCACCGGCTCCGTGTCCGGCGGATAGGCCGCGCCGGGATAAAGGGCCGCCTCCGAGGTGTAGGCCACCCCGCCCAGTTCCTCCCCCATCAGCTGATAGAAGACTTGGTTGATCCATTCCAGAATGGTGGGCCGGGTACGGAAATTTTTGTTCAGGTCAATCTTCCGCTCCGGAGCATCCGCCTGGTAGGAGTAGGCATGGTATTTTTCCAGGAACAGCTCCGGCCGGGCCTGGCGGAATTTGTAGATGCTCTGCTTTACATCCCCCACCAGGAACAAATTGGGCTGCCCCCGGTGCATGCCGGAGATGGCCGTGAGAATCCGCTCCTGGATCAGATTGCTGTCCTGATACTCATCCACCGCAATCTCATCAAACTCCTGCCCCAGGGAAAGGGCCAGCTCCGTGGGCCCTTCCAGCAGCTGCAGGGCCCAGTAGGCCACATCGGAAAACTCCGCCAGGTTCTTCTCCCGCTTTGCTTCCTGATAAGCCTGGGAAAAAGCTGCCGTCAAATCCGCCAGGACGCCCATGGGCCCCGCCAGCCGACGGATATTCCGGAACATTTCCTCCGGCGTTCCCAGGCAGTAGCGCTTCTGCAGATCGGTGACCTGGCCCTTGACAAAATCCCGCAGGGTCCCCAGCCGCTCTTTCACCGCCGGCGCCTCCTCCATCTTTTTCCGATAGGGACGCCGGACAAACTTCACCTGTCGCAGCGCCGTCAGCCAATCCGAAAAGGTTTCCGGTGCCAGCAGAGAGTCCACCAGCTCCCGGTCCGAGAGGAACATGGCCTCATAGGCCTCCACCGCCGGTTCCCGCTTTACCTCCTCCATGGCCTGGTCCAGCTGCTCCCGCAGGCTCCGGAGAAGGCTCTGGTTTTCCCCCAGCACTTCCCCAGCCCAAGGGAAGTCATCCAGGCTCTCCAGGTCCTGCCCAAAGGCAGCGCGGCACTGCTCCAGCCATTGGTCCGGATGGGGAGCTCTTTGGGAAAAATCATAGAGCCGCAGAATCAGCTCCTCCAGGGAAGCATCCGTCTTTCCTCCGGCGTAGGCGTCTGCAAAGGCAAGAAACGCCGGTTCCCGCTTTTGATACTGCTCCTCCAAAAGTTCCGCCAGCACATCCGCCCGCAGCAACTTCAACTCCCCTTCCTCCCCAATCCGGAAGTCCGGGTCCAGGTCCAGCAGAGCAAAGTGGTTTTTTACCACCCACATGCAGAAGCTGTCAATGGTGGAGATATGGGCATGGGGAAGCAGGGAAAGCTGCCGTTCCAGCCGGGTATTCCCCACATCCACCGCCGCCTCCAGGGCCCGGGTCAGCCGTTCCCGCATCTCCGCGGCGGCGGCTTTGGTAAAGGTGACAATCAGCAGGCGGTCCACATCCACCGGGTGGGCCGAATCCGCCAGCCGGGAAAGGATGTGTTCCACCAGCACAGCCGTTTTTCCGCTGCCGGCAGCGGCGGCCACCAGCAGACTGCAGTCCCGGGCGTCAATCACCGCCTGCTGTGCTTCCGTCCATTTGGTTCCCATCTACTTCCCCTCCTTCTCTATTTTTGCCCATATATCCGATGCCTTCTGTTCCACCAGCTTCCGGGGCCGGTACCCGGGCAGGCGGCGGTCAAAGCCGCACACGGCCCCAAAGGCGCAGTAGTCACAGGCAGAATCCTTTTTATATTGGTAGGGCTCCACCCCTATATTCCCCTCCAGGATTCCCTTGCCCAGCTCCTGCACCTTCCGGCGCACAAAGCTGCGGAGAGCGCCAAACTGCTCCGGGGAGATCTTGGAACCGGACACCGGTTCCATGTGGGAGGCCGCTTCCTCCTCCCCGTTGGTCAGCCCCTTCAGCCGCAGTTCCTTGCGCCGCTGTTCATCCAACTCCTCCGGGGTGGGTTCTCCACTGCCGTCCACCAGCGGATCCTCAATATGGTAGTAATAGACGCCGGCGGGGATCACCTTCTGCCCCGGATTTCGCCGCTCTACCATCTCCATCACTGCATCCAGATAGACCGCCAGCTGCAGCTGCAGTCCATGGTAGACTTCCGTGAGATCCAGGAAGGGATTTCCCGTCTTATAGTCCACAATCTTGACATAGATCCGATCCCCGTCCCGGTAGATGTCCAGCCGGTCCACCAGACCCCGCAGATACATCTGCTCTCCGTTCCCCAGCTCCCAGCTCATCACCGAGGCATGGCGGCCGTCAAAGGCCAGCTCCGCCGCCTCCGGACGGAAGTCCCCGGCCTTCCACTGCTCGCACAAAGCCCACAGGGTCCGGTCCGTAATCCGGCTCCACCGCTCCACATAGTACGTATTCTTGGCGGAGGAGCCCAGGATTTCTTTTCCCGCCGCTTCCGTGGCCGCGGCAATGCACCGGGCCGTCAGCTCCCGGCGTTTTTCCTCCGTAATCTGCTCCGGGGACAGCTGCTCCTCCTTCAGGCAATGGAAGAAAGTTTCCAGTGCCTTGTGGAAAAAGTTTCCCCGGTCTGCCCCGCCAAACTCATATTCCACCCGCTCCGTCAGCCGCAGCCCGTAGGTAAGAAACTGGGCATAGGCGCAGGCGGCGTATTTTTCCAGCCGGGTCACACTGCCGGAGAGCACATCCCCATAGACCACCCGGGATGCCGCCCGGCTGATCTTCCCCTCCGGACGGTGGAAAAAGCAGCCTTCCAGAATCCACTCCAACCGCTCACCTTCCCCTGCCTGCCGGCTCAGCAGCCGGTACAAAGAGAGCCACCAGTCCTCCGGTTCCCGCTCCCGCAGGTGGCCGGCCGCCTGGGCCAGCATCTCCCGGGCAGCAGCCAGGCTGTAAACCGGCATTGCCTCCTCCTGCCAGTCTAGAGCCGGAAACAGCCGGCGGATCTGTCCTGCCACCGAAGAAGGCTGCCGTGTCTCCCCGGAGCCAGACATTTTGCTGGCCGAAAGCCAGAGAAATTGGGAGGGCTTGGTCAGTACGCTGTACAGATAAAACCGTTCCATAAAAGCCCGCTCCCGGGCGGTGGGCGCCAGGGAAACCGAAAGGTGCTCCAGCTCCTCCCGGTCCTCATCGGAGAGGATACCGCCGGCGGCCGCCGGGGCCGGCACAATTCCATCGTTTAGCCCCAGAAACAGCAGGGCCCGGATCTCGGTAAGGCGGCTCCGCTCCAGATCCCCCACCTGCACCTGATCCAGGCAGGAAGGAATGGCCCCCAGCCGTACCTCCGCCAGGCCGGCATCCAACACATCGGCCAGCTCCGCAAAAGGCAGGTGCTCCTGCCCCAGCAGTTGATCCATTTTGGCAAACAGCTCCTCCAGGCACTCTTCCGTTTTCCGGTACTCCTCCGCCCGCCGCAGCTCCCCCGCCTGCTCAAACTGGTCTGCCAGAGCCTCCATCTTACCGGAAACCTCCAGCTCCTGCAACAGCCTCCGGATTCCCGCCAGG
This sequence comes from uncultured Lachnospiraceae bacterium, assembly GCA_964604605.1. Classification (GTDB taxonomy): domain Bacteria; phylum Bacillota; class Clostridia; order Lachnospirales; family Lachnospiraceae; genus Pseudolachnospira. The sequence goes on along the minus strand of CAZSAF010000045.1, from coordinate 2,450 downwards.
GCCTCTGCCACCGTCCCCCGCAGGCTTTCCTTCAGCCGGAACAATGGTGCGCCTACTTGTTCCCGCAGGCGGTTCAGCTCGGCAAAATCCAGATTTTCCTGTCCCTGGTATCCCCGGTCCCAATCTTTCTGCCAGGCGGAAGCCCCCCGGCGGCCGGTGGCCCGCACATAGTTGTCCAACAGGTCCACCTGCTCCCGGGAAAGAGCCGTCAGGCCCGTGCGCAGATACCCGAACACCGCCTCGTAGGGGAAATTTTTTTCCACCGTTTCCAGGGCGCTCCGCACCAGTTCCACCAGCGGATTGCCCAGAAGGCCTTTCTTGGTGTCCATGAAATAGGGGATTCCCGCTGCGGTCAAAGCAGCCTCCAGATACGGCCGGTACCCGGCCAGATCCCCGGCAATCACCGCAATCTCCCGATATCGCAGTCCCTGCTCCTGCACCAGGCGCCGGATTTCCGCCGCCGCCAGGGCCGCTTCCTCCCGGGGATTCCGGGCGATATGCAGGGAGATTCCCTCCGGCTGCCGTTCCCAGGGGCCTTCCCCGCCATAGCGGAACAGACGGCGTTCCAAATATGCCAGTTCCGGACTCTGGGCAAAGCGATGGGGTACTCCCTGGGGGCAGGGGGCATAGAACACTTCCACCCCTGTCCCCGCCGCCTCCGCCAGCTTTTTGACCCGCTGTACAGTTTTCTTGCTCACGGCAAACAGCTCATGCTCCTCCACCGGCTCCAGGGGAACCTCCTGGGGAAGGGTCAGAGCCAGGGAAACCAGCCGACACTGGCGGAGCATCTCCTCCAGGATCCGGCACTGGACCGGGGTGAAACCGGTAAAGCCGTCCATGGCCACCACCGCTCCTCGGAGAAAGTCCGATTCCGGCAACGCCTTGGCCAGAATAGCCAGAATCTCCTCCGCAGGAATGGTTCTCTCCCCCAGTTCTGCCTGAAACGCCTGATAAAGCACCCGGATATCCGCCAGCTTCCGGCTCAGCAGTGGCTTTCCGGCCGTCTGCTCCTCCAGCTGCCGCAGCTCCTCCTCCCCCAGCCCATACTGGTACAGCTCACAGAGCATGGATTTCATACGGCTGATAAAACCGGCCCTTCCCAGATTTTTCTGAAACACGGCCAGCTCCTTTTTCCGTTTTCCTGCCACCCGGCGCAGCAGCATATTTTTCCCAATATCATCCAGGATCTGGAATTCCCCCAGCCCCCGCTCCTCAAACACCCGGTAGGCCAGCCGCTCAAAGCTCAGCACATCAATATTCAGGATGGCATGGGCCGGGTGCATCCGCACCAGCTTTCTCTGGGTTTCCATGGTAAACTGCTCCGGCACCAGCGCAATATGCCGCTGCCGCGGATGGGCCGCGGCCGAGGCAATCAATTTTTCATACAACAGATGGGTTTTCCCGGTGCCGGAGGCACCCAGGAGAAGCTGAAGAGACATACCGGCTCCTTTCCATTCTCCGCATTCGCAGGTTTACTGGAAAAAGCATACCATTCCCGAAAGGGTCCGTCAAGATTTCCCCCTTTGCCCTGCCTTCCATTCCCGAATCCACTGCTCGGCCTGCTCTATGGAAACCCCCGCCACATAGATAATCTCATCCAGCTCCGCTCCCATCGCCAACAGCCGGAACGCGGTTTCCCTCCGCTCGCTTTTTACGCCCTCCGCAAGTCCTTCCTCCCGTCCTTCTTCACAACCAACCCGCACTCCGTCCTGAAAAATTTCTTCCACAACTGCTTCCATTTCCCTATAACCTCCCTCTTCGGTTTTCAAAAACCGAACCCGGGCAGACAGTGCCCTCCTGGCTCCGATCCTCCGGATCCACTGTCCGGAAATACTGCATCAACCGCGCACGCGCGCTCCCGTCATCCACCGCTGCATTCACATACAGGATCAGCATCCCGTCTTCGTATGCCTGTCCGGTCCGGAAAGATTTTCCGGATCGGACAGGCGGTAAGGCCACGCTTCCAAAAATCTGTCTCGCTGACATAGAGCAGACACACATTGGGCAAATCCTGATACCGGGCCCCCTTGGCCAGAAACTCACTGTCAATTAGCGCACCATAGTAGCGCACCCGCCGGGCGTGATCCTCCGTGTCCGGCCTGACAAGAAAATGATATCTGTAGTTTAGTACATATTTTTTAGAAATTCAAGCGTATTTTGCGAAAAAATGGAATAAAACGGCATCAGAAAAGGCGGAGCATTGCCCCGCCGAAAAGTAGAAAGGCCACCGGCTATTTTCCATTTTTGTACATCAGAGCCGAGATGCCCCGCACCACGCCGAACAGGACTCCCGCGCAAGGCCATAGAATCCAGGTTCGATGCCATTCCATGGTGTAGAAGCTCCAGGCCAGATACAGAGCAGTGGCAATACACCAGTAAATGGTATCCAGCGCATCATTCCGTTTTTCCTCCCGCTTTTTCTCCCGGGAGTAATCCCCCTCCTCCAGCAA
>CAZSAF010000044.1:12380-15764 GCA_964604605.1 uncultured Lachnospiraceae bacterium | reverse complement strand
GCCATGATGTACAAGATTGAAGGGGAGGACCTGTACCTGATCGGCACCAGCGAGCACTCCATGATTGGCAAATTCATTGACACCGTGAATCCGGAGGAGAAGCTGCCGTACACCCTGACCAGCTATTCCCCCTGCTTCCGCAAGGAGAAAGGCGCCCACGGCATTGAGGAGCGGGGCGTGTACCGGATCCATCAGTTTGAAAAGCAGGAGATGATCGTCATCTGCAAGCCGGAGGAGAGCCCCAAGTGGTTCGATGTGCTGTGGAAAAATACGGTGGACCTGTTCCGGTCCCTGGACATTCCGGTGCGCACCCTGGAGTGCTGCTCCGGCGACCTGGCGGATCTGAAGGTGAAGTCGGTGGATGTGGAGGCATGGTCCCCCCGGCAGCAGAAATACTTTGAGGTGGGCAGTTGCTCCAACCTGGGTGACGCCCAGGCGCGCCGCCTGCAGATCCGGGTGGCCGGAGCCGATGGGAAGAAGTATCTGGCCCACACCTTGAACAACACCGTGGTGGCGCCGCCCCGGATGCTCATCGCGTTCCTGGAGAACAATCTGAACGCGGATGGAACGGTGAACATTCCCAAGGCGCTGCAGCCGTACATGGGAGGAAAGACAAAGCTGTCCTAGGAGGCCGGAAATGTGGGAACATTGGGCGGATATCGTAATTCTTCTGATCATTCTGGGCATGGTGGCGCTGGCTGTGCGGATCCTGGTGGGGAGGAAGCGCCAGGGCAGGTCCTGCTGCGGGTGCAGCGGCTGCGCTGCCGCCCGGAAAAAGGGCGGATCGAAAGAAGAACCTGCGGGCGCCGGGGAATGCTGCAAAAAGCATAGCCGGTAAAGTGCCCGGCGGGGGAGTATACCGGAAAAGCAAATTCAAACGGGAGGAACGGGCATGAAAAAGAATCCAGTGATCTGGGCAGGGGTACTGGCTGCCGCAATGGCGTTGGGGGGCTGTCAGAGCGGCGCCGCGGACGGGGAGACGGTGGTATTTTCCGCAGTGGCAGAGACTCAGGCACCGTCTTCCGCTGCGGAGACAGAGGCGGAGGCAGAAGCCATCAAGCAGGTGGAAGGGCTGGACGCCTTTGGAAGCATGCCGGTGTCTCTGGGAGTGCCGGAAGGTGCGGAGAATGTAGAGTACTATTTGATTGACGGGGATGTAGCGGAAGTGAATTTTGTGCTGGGCGGGAACCACTACAGCTTTCGGGGCGGACCGGGGGAGGTGGATGTTTCCGGCATTTACGAGGAGCTTTCCGCGGAGGCGCTGACGGCTGCCGGCTCAGACCTTACTGCGGAAATACGCGCCACCGCCGGAGGCGGACGGCTGGCCACCTGGTCCGATGGCACCGCTTCGTATTCCCTGTACACCTCTGCGGCAGTGGAGGATGAAGCCATTCAGCATTTGACTGCGGAGCTGATTATCCTAACGGAAGCCGGAGCAACCGGCCGCCAGCAGGTGGAGAATCGGGAGGGGCTTTCGGCCCTGGGGATCCCCATGGCCGAGCCGGAGGATGCGGAGGATATGGTTTACTATATCATCGGCGGCAATACGGCAGAAATCCGTTTTGTATGGGAGGAAACTTCCTTTGCTTTCCGGGGCGCTGCCGGAAGTGTAGATCCCGGCGTGGAGGAAGACTGGGGAGCGGAGGCCAGCGAGATCCGTCTGGAGTATGAGGGCGGGGAGCTGGTGCTGACCTGCCATCAGGCGGAAAACGGCGCCCGGCTGGCTACCTGGACTTCCGGGGATTTTGCCTACAGCCTGTACACACAGGGGACTCTGGAGCAGGAGGACTGGGAGGAACTCTGCTCCCAGACGGCGGATACCACCAAGGCGGAGTAGACCGGAAGCGTGATTGGCCGCAGCGGAAAAGGCAGGCGAAAAAATATTTTTACATATTCTTGACAGACCAACAGGGATGTGGTAGGATAAAACCATCTAAAGCGGTTCTGATACCTGACGGAAAGATGTGAAGCAACACAGTGGAGCCAGAATCGTAGAAACCGCCGACCGTCTGGGCATCATTTGAATTCTTTCAAGTGATGCCTTTTTTAAAAAAGACAAATACCTGGCCGGCAAAATCTTGCGGTGGAAAACTCTATCGAGAAGAAAAGGAGAAGAGGAGTTATGGGCTACAAATCTGACATTGAGATTGCACAGGAAACGGAGATGCTGCCGATTTCAGAGATCGCCAAGACCGCCGGAATCGACGAGAAGTATCTGGAGCATTACGGCAAGTACAAAGCCAAGATTGACTACAATATGCTGAAGGAGAGCAATGCTCCGGACGGCAAGCTGATTCTGGTGACAGCCATCAACCCTACCCCCGCTGGCGAGGGCAAAACCACCACAACGGTTGGTCTGGCAGACGGCATGCGGAAGATCGGCAAAAAGGTGATGGTGGCGCTGCGTGAGCCGTCCTTGGGTCCGGTGTTTGGCGTAAAGGGCGGTGCGGCCGGCGGCGGCTATGCACAGGTGGTGCCCATGGAAGATATTAACCTGCATTTTACCGGCGATATGCACGCCATCGGCGCAGCCAACAACCTGCTGGCGGCTATGCTGGACAATCACATTTACCAGGGGAACAAGCTGAACATTGACCCTCGGAGAATCACCTGGCACCGCTGCGTGGATATGAATGACCGGCAGCTGCGCTTTGTGGTGGACGGCCTAGGCGGCCGGGTCAACGGCGTGCCCCGTGAGGATGGATACGACATTACCGTGGCCAGCGAGATTATGGCGGTGCTGTGCCTGGCCTCGGATATTATGGATCTGAAGAAGCGGCTGGCCTCCATTGTGGTGGGCTACACCTACGATGACAAACCGGTGACGGCCGGCGATCTGAAGGCCCAGGGTGCCATGACGGCCCTGCTGAAGGATGCCCTGAAGCCCAACCTGGTGCAGACGCTGGAGCACACCCCCGCCATTGTACACGGCGGCCCCTTCGCCAACATCGCCCACGGCTGCAACTCCGTGATGGCCACCAAGATGGCCCTGAAGCTGGGGGATTACGTGGTGACGGAAGCCGGATTCGGTGCGGATCTGGGTGCGGAGAAGTTCCTGGATATCAAGTGCCGGATGGCCGGACTGCACCCGGCGGCAGTGGTCGTGGTTGCCACTGTGCGGGCTCTGAAGAACCATGGCGGTGTGGATAAGGCGCACCTGAACGAGGAGAACCTGGAGGCCCTGGAAGCCGGACTGCCCAACCTGCTGCAGCATGTGAGCAATATCCGGGATGTGTATCAGCTGCCCTGCGTAGTGGCTATCAACGCATTCCCTACGGACACCAAGGCAGAGCTGGATCTGGTGGAGAGAAAGTGCAAGGAGCTGGGCGTCAACGTAGCCCTGTCTGAGGTTTGGGCCAAGGGCGGCGAGGGCGGCGTAGCCCT
>CAZSAF010000044.1:0-12370 GCA_964604605.1 uncultured Lachnospiraceae bacterium | reverse complement strand
GGGAGAAGCTGGAAGCCATCGTCAAGAGAGTGTACCATGGTGACGGCGTACAGCTGACGGCTGCGGCCAAGAAGCAGGCGGAGCAGCTGACGGCTCTGGACTTTGACAAGTGCCCCATCTGTGTGGCCAAGACCCAGTACAGCTTCTCGGATAACCCGGATCTGAAGGGTGCGCCCAAGGGCTTTACCGTGACGGTGCGGAACCTGAAGATTTCCGCCGGTGCCGGATTCATTGTGGCCTTGACCGGTGATATTATGACCATGCCGGGCCTGCCGCCGGTACCCGCCGCAGAGAAGATTGACGTGGACGAGAACGGGAAGATCAGCGGGCTGTTCTAATTGAAGGATTGATCCGACAACGCCTCAGTCGAGTTTGAATCGGCTGAGGCGTTTTTACGCAGTTTTAGGTGTGTTGTTACAACTTTATTATACCTCTGGAATTACCGGAAGAATCAAGCGAGAAGTAGCCTGGGGCTTGTGATGTACCGTGTTGGTGGCAACGGCCAGGTCTTTGTCCGTTCCAGGGCGATTTCCGGTATTGTGATTTCGGTCGTACATGGGAAAGCAGCTGCTAGTGACTTCCAGACGGATCTGGTGGCCAGGCGCAAAGTATATACTGGTATTTCCCATATCCACTGTCAGGAGACGAGTCTCGCCGGGATCCAGCAAATGGGCATTAAAAGTATTGTTATACCGGGCCCGGACAATACCGTCGGTGATGTTCAGAACTCGCCCATCTGGATAAACATCCAGGAGACGGCAGAAAAAGTCTGTATCCGGCGCAGTGGAAGAGATTGCCAATTCCGCTTTTACTAGTCCAGTAACTTCAATCCCCTGTTCCAGAACGGGAGTGGAATAGACTAACACATCCTGTCGCTCCTCGATCGGGCGGTAGTCTTGAATCGCTCCGGCACATCCGCCAGGCACACGGCCGGGAACGGGGTTTTGGGGATCGTAGACAAAAGAATCCGAAGTCTCTTCACCGGGCATTTCCCGAGAAAGTAGGCCATCCCCGTGGAGGGTGTTGGCGGAGCCATTGCTATGGAGATAGAAATCGGTGTATACTGTTCTTGCCAGCGGCCATTCATACTCATCACGCCACTGGTTTTTACCCATAACATAAAGGCGGACAGGTGCCTCTGTTTCAACGCCGGTTTTTTCTCCCTTTAACCAATAATCTAAAAAGCGGATAATATGGGATTGAATATGCATTTTTTCCCCATCCGCCTGTGGAAAGCTCAGTTCACCCTGTTGATTGCTAAAAATACAGGAGTGGTTCCAGGGGCCGATGACCAGGCGGGTCCCTTTACGGACATCCGGATTGGGATTCTCCGTGGTCAGAGTGATAAAGTTTTCAATAGGACCATTTTTGGAAGAGGTATCATACAGGCCGCAGTACATTAGAGCCGGTGTGGTGACCTGAGTCAGGTCAATGGGCCGGCCTTCTACGGCCGGAATTTTAGGATCGTCAAAGCCGGCCACCTTGATCCGATATTCTTCCATATAGGGGAACCAGGGATAGAGTTGCATGGCAGGCATATCAATTTCCGGGACATACATAAACTGTTTGCCCATGTCCTTTGTGTTTTCCTTCAGCTTCTTTTGTGCTTCCGCACGCTTTTCCGGATCCTTGATCCGTTTCAAATATCGGTCAGCCTGCTGCAGCAACCAGTCCGCATGAAGGGCATTGGGCAGAAATCCGCCGGAGTATTTGGGTTTGCAGCCCTGCATAAAGGGGCAGATGCACTTTAAATGGGGAGGTCGTTTGACGGCGGCAGTCAACTGGGTGTAGGCATAGTAGGAATGACCGAAGGTGCCTACGTTGCCATCGCACCAAGGTTGGGCGGCAGCCCACTCAATGGTGTCATAGCCGTCATCTCCCTGGTCCATGAAGAAATTGACATCTCCGTCGGAGGTGCCGGATCCCCGTACATCCTGGTAAACTACACAGTAGCCTGCTTTGGCAAAGCCGATGGGGCTTAATTGCCCCCAGCGGCGATCCAGCGTTTCCTTTTCGTAAGGTGAACGGAATACCAACGCTGGATGTTTTTGTTCATCCTGGGGGCGGTATAGGTCTGCCCGGAGAATGACACCGTCCCGCATAGGGATTTCCACATCTTTTTCAATTAGAATGTTCATACTACCCTCCTGTCTTTTTTTTGGAACTACAAGTACTGCGTCAAAACGGATCGCACCAAAAGGCCGGTCCGCATTTATAGTATAGCGGTACCGGCACAGAAAGAAAATAATCAATATAGTTATAAGGTTATGAATTTTTAAGAGATTTGAAGACAAAAATGAGGATTTAACGGAATTCAAAATTATATTCCCTCGTTTTTGACACAAATATCCTTTGAAGACAAATGGAAGGAGTGGAGCACAAAGTGCAGAAAATCCTCATGCAATTCGGAAAGAGATTTCTGAGAATCCCAAAAAATATAGTGGTGAGATTCCTCGGCAGCCGCCCGTTCTGCATGACTTTTGTATAGTGGAATGACAGATAAGTTTGTATACCGAGAGAGAAAATCTCCATCCGAATAAGGTACAATGGCAGCCATTTCTCCTTGGGCTACCAGCGCCATCATGGCAAAGCGATCGTCTGTAGTGACGCCAATTTTAGGTTGCAGTCCCCAACTTAGTAAGGATATATATTCGGTGGGTTTTGCCTTGTCTGTTGGAAGAACCAATACAAATGTAAGCGGGTTATCCAGATGATATAAGTTTTCATAAGTCAAAAATGCATTTGAGGATAAAGGGTGTTTTGGTGATAGCAGCAAAAATGCATGGGAGGGCATAACGGGTAAAGGAACATAGTAACCACTTTTAATCTGGGAAAGTTTGCGGGCAAATGAAAAATCTGCGGTGTGTAAAGAATCAAAATACTGTGCTTTCGTGCAAGAAAGCAATCGGAAGGAAACAGAAGGACGTAGTTTACTATAAAGACCAAGTAGCTTGACTATAGGGGTGATCGAAGAGAAAAAGAGGAGGGCGATCTCCTGAGGGGACGGAGCAGAAAGGTTTTCAGCCTTATTCCGCTCAATAATGGAAAAAATCGTATTAACGCCCCGGTAAAATTCTTCCCCTTTGGTATTCAGGCGGATAGATTTTCCAATTCGGTCAAATAGTTCTCCGCCCAGTTCTTCCTCTAATTTTTTTAGAGCCTTACTTACTGCTGGCTGAGAGATATAAAAGTTTTGGGCAGTCTGTACAATGCTCCCGGTATTTACCAAATCTCGAAAATATTCTAACTGAAGAATAGTCATTTCTTATCTCCGCAATTCAAATGTGTCCATTCAAAAACTCGGTTAAAAATATTGTAAGAAAAAAATATACTTCTGTCAATATGGATAATGCAGAGAATTATACAGCATAATTAAAAGCAAGGTTATAAGTTTATAAATCTTTCTGCATTTTACAAAGTAAAAGGTGAATATTATAATGTGAAAAGAGGTACGAAAATCTGATTTTAAATTCTTCTGTTGCCATTTATGCTGGACTAACACACTTTGTTTTGAACAAATAATGAAAAGGAGAAATAAAATACAATGATTTCAGAAATTCTTTCGCTGCGATGGTTGCATTGTGCCGGTTATGAAATTAGACTACCATGTGGAAAAACCGTTGTGATTGATCCATTTCTGACCACACAAGATTTTGGTGGGTTTACATGGGAGAATATTGAAGGAGCCGACTATATTTTAGTCACACATACCCATGGAGACCATACCTCAGATGTTGGAAACCTGGTGGAAAAATTTCATTCTCAAGTGGTAGTCGGACAAATGTCATGTAATAGTCTGGTGGAATACTTTGACTTGAATTATTCTACGATTTGGCCAGTATCACCAGGGCAGCAAATTGATTTTGGAGATTTTGTACTACAGGTATATCGAGGTAAGCATACAGAAAAGTGGCGTCAAGACTATTGCCCTAGTCAAGCGCACCGGATCCCGGGTATTGGAGGACCAGAAGGGAGCTATCGAGATGGAAATCATTTTGGAGGGATGGAATTCTTAAATTTTGGACTTACTACTCAAGAAGGCCTGCGGATTCTTGTGGCTGGTGGCCTGCCAGATGATCGAAATTTATATCGGGAAACTTGGAATTTCCGTCCTAATATTTTGATTCGCCAGGTGAATGCCCGCAGCACACCTGCGGAATATGCAGCTATAACTGTACCCTATGGTGCTCAATTTGTGTTCCCTCATCATCATGAAAAAATCCCCAGCCAAGCAGGAATTTCAATCGAAGAATATTGCCAGCAGGTGAATCAGGAATATCAAAAAATGGGGATTCGGACTCGGATGGTATATCCTGAAAAGTTTCACTGGGTTGATTTAAAGATGGTGGCAGAACTGCGGTAGCGCTAGAAGAAAGTGGGCTTTTGGGGAGTTACTTTATGGTATTGAAGCAGACTGCGGAGCTGGGGGGTGACTGTTAAAGGAAATGCAATTATTATCTTATTTATGTGTAGGGTAAGCGACTATTTTGAGTGTAAATCCAAAAATTGATGTAGAAAGAGGAGGGTATTAAATGGCTCAATACATAGTGATTGGCGTACTGTTCTTGATGATTATCTGTTTCATCATAGGCAAGTGGTCCTACGGATTTATCATGATGGGGGCTTGTACCTTGCTGGCGGTTACTGGCGCTGTTCCGGTATCCACTGCATTCAGCGGATTCTGCGATCAGACCATGATTATGATGGCATCCATTTTTGTCATCAGCCGTGCCTTTGGCAAAACAAGCTTGATCGGAAACATTCAAAAAAGAGTGTCTAGGATGCAAAGCGGAAAAAGCGGTATTTTACTGGTTCTGCTCTTGATAGCTCTTTGTATTGTGTTTGGACAATTCTTGCCGACATCTGGAACCATGTCGGTGGTGATTATGCTAATGGGCATTCTGGGTGCGGAAGGAGGGGATGTCTGTGCCTCTCGTATGCTTCTTCCAATCGCTTTATTGGCTAATTTCTGGACCAGCAAGATCCCTATTGGAATGGGTGCCACGGCGGCCAGCCGGATGAACGCTTATATTGAAGCTTATAATCCGGAGTATATGGTAGGTATTGCGGATCCTTTTAAAGCGGCTATTCTTCCGATGATCGCTTTGACGCTTTATACATTGTTCGCTTACAAGATGCTTCCCAAAAGAGAAATTGATTCCAGTAAATTGCGTTCTGTTAAAGAACAGGAAGCAATTCCGAAGAAACATGAATACCTGATTTATTTTGTTTTTGTCGCTGTTATGGTGTGCATCTTCCTACAGGGCCAACTGGGCAGCGTTACCTATGCAATCCCGGCGGTGGGCGTGGGAATTCTGATTGTTTTCAAGGCCTTTACCTTTGAGGAGACCAGAAGCGTTTTGTCCGGTGACGATATTTTCCTGATTGCTGGCAGCTTTGGTGTTTCCGCCGCCCTGAGCAGCACCGGCGCCGGTGAGCTGGTGGGCGATCTGATCCTGGCGCTTTTGGGAGGAAATCCCAGCGAGATGATGATTCTCATTGTCTTTACGCTGGTTACAGTGGTGATGGCCAACCTGATGAACCGTACCGCTATCTACAGCGTATTGGTCCCTTTGGCGGTCTCTACAGCTATTGCGGGCGGTTTTGATCCTGGCCCGTTGACTTTGGCGGTAGCTGGTTGCACCTATGCCAATGCGATTTTGCCGTCTTGTAGCGCAGCACTTGGTATTGCTATGGGTGCTGGAAAATACAGTATGAAGGAAGTAGTGCGCTACGGACTTCCCTTTACAATCATTTTCTGGGTTACAACAGTAGCAGATATTCTTATTTTCTTTTAAAGTGCGATCTTTTGTGGGCGGATAAAGTGATATGGCGGCGGATGCCTCAATATGCTTTTGGATAGGAGATGTACATGGAATCCATTGTCATCGTTTTGCTTTTGATTGCGGTTGTAATACTTCTAGCCAGCGAGAAAATATCCTATTTGGGGGTTTCAGTGCTGATCCTGTCTACGCTGACCATTTCCGGTATCCTGGAACCCTCGGAAACCTTTGCCAATCTGGCGGATCCCACCATTATGTTATACGTGGGTGCCTTTATTATCAGCCGTGCTTTTATCAAGGTTGGGTTATCGGATGCTTTGGCGGGGCGAGTTCTTCCGCTTTTGGAACGGTGGAAGGGACGGGAAGGGATTATTCTCTTTTTTGTCAGTCTTCTGGTTTCCGTCCTGACCATCTTCCTCCAGGCCTTTGGGGTGCAGGTGGCCATGCTGACGCTAATCCTCACCCTGTCCAGCCAGCTGGGGATCGGCAAAAAGAAAGCGCTGCTGGCCCTGGGGTTTTCCGCCACCATCGGCAGTACCTTTACGCTGATGGGCAACAACGTCAACCTGCTGGCAAAGGCTGCCTTTGAGGAGATGAGCCCGGGGCAGAGCTGGTCCTTCTTCGAACTCTCTCCCCTGACTGCCCCCATGGGACTTCTGATGATGGTGATCTATTGCTTCATTACATCCAAATGGATGAAAGAGGAACCAGTAGAAGATGACATGATCGAATTGGAGAGAGAAGCTAAGATATTCTCTCGGCGAAAGCAGGGGCTTGTTCTGGCGGTTACCGCACTGTTTTTCCTGGCTATGTTCCTGGATGGGAAGACGCCGGTGCCCGCCAACGTGGCGGTGCTCCTCTGCGCAGCCATTCTGGTGCTGGGGCATGTGATGACCTCGGAAGAAGTGCTGCATTCTATCAGCTGGCCGATTATTCTATTCACCGTTTCTGTATTGGCTCTCTCCTCCAGCTTTATGAAAGTGGGGGCGGGGGAGGCCCTTTCGGATCTGCTGGTACGGCTGCTGGGGGATCAGATCAGTCTGCGGACTATGGTAGCGATCATCTTTGTGGTGGCGACCCTGGCCACCCAGCTGCTCTCCAACTCCGGGACCTTTGCCATCTGCCTGCCCATTGTGGTGGACCTGGCACTGCGGCTGCAGCTGCCGGTGAAGCCGGTGATTGTGGCTCTCTGCCTGGCTTCCAGCTGTGCCTTTTTGACACCGCTGTCCGCACCCACCTATCCGCTGCTGGCATCTTCCGGGAAGATCTCCTTTCGGGAATTCCTGGTCCAGGGGATTCCCCTGACGGTGATCAGTGCGGTGATCTGTATTGTTTGTATACCTATTTTATGGGGTTAGGTAAGAAAAGAATAATATTCGTTATAGTAATATGGAGAAAACCTTTGGCTCCAATGGATGCTTAGGGAGGATTTCGGTATGAAGTATGTTCCATTTCATGAATCAGAAATAGAAAACGGCGGGACCTATGACGAGGGGACGCCCCGGGCGTATCCCCGGTTCCAGACCCCCATCTCCCCCCTGGAAAACTGGAAGCGGGCGCTGCGGCATGAAAGGCCCCTGTGGGCCCCCATGCGCTCCGACTGCCTCAACTTCCTTCCCCGGTGCATTCCGGACAACGTGGCCCGGGTGTTTGTGATGGATGGCAACCCGCCGGTGAACCAGACCGGCGGAAAGGATATGTTTGGGGTGGAGTGGGTGTACGTGCCCATTGCCCGGGGCACCATGGTGCGCCCCGGCAAGCCGCTGCTGGAGGACATTTCCGACTGGAAGAACGTGATCCAGTTCCCGGATATTGAAAAGTGGGACTGGGCCCACAGCGCGGAGATTTCCAAAGACTACCGGAACACCGACCGGATTCTGGAGGGCTGGCATTTTACTGGCTTCTTTGAGCGGCTCATCTCCTTTATGGATTTTGAGAACGCGGCGGTGGCCCTGATTGACGAGGACCAGCAGGAGGATGTCCATGAGCTGTTCCAGGTGCTGACGGATCTCTACAAAAAGATTATCCAAAAGCAGAAGGAGTACTTTGGCATTAACATGCTGTTCTTCCACGATGACTGGGGCGGCCAGGCCAGCCCGTTCTTCTCCCTGGAGACCTGCCGGACCATGCTGGTGCCCTACTTTAAGCAGATCATCCAGTGCTGCCATGAAAACGACATCCTGTTCAATTTCCACAACTGCGGGAAGAACGAGAAGCTGTTCCCGGCCATTGCGGAGATGGGGGCGGACAGCTGGAGCGGCCAGGCCATCAACGATAAGATGATGCTGCGGGAGCAGTACGGGGACAAAGTGATGATCGGCATCACCCATCCCCTGACGGAGGAGTCCACCGATGAGGAGGTGGAGGAGTTCGCCCAGTGGTATATGAAGACCTTCTGGCCGGATATGCAGGAGCGCCCGGTATACCTGGATGAGACCCGCCCGCACCCGCGGCTGCGGAAGCGCCTTTACGAGCTGAGCCGGATGGCGGACTAATCAGAGAACAGGAGGAAAAGCCGTGCTGAGTGTAAGAGAAAATTTTCTGACGGCGGCCCACGGGGGAAAGCCAGACTGGGTGCCGTCCTATATGGATGAGGCCAACTTCCTGCGGATGGATTTCTGGAAGCAGGTGAACCCGGTGACAGGGACGGATTTCTGCAACGTCAAGTGGACGGAGAATGAGTATGGCCGAATGCCCCGGGAGGACTGGCGGGCCATGAAGGAGATTTCCCAGTGGAGGGATACGGTGAAATTCCCGGATCTGTCCGCCATTGACTGGGAAGGGGTAGTGCGGAAGGTGCGCCAGGAGGGGGATCCGGACCGGGCCAACATTGCCATCGTCAATACCCACGGCATCTTTCTGATTCCCGTCAACATGATGGGGTGGGTGGATGCCCTGTGCGCCATCTGCGAGGAGCCGGAGGAGGTGGAGGCCTTTGTCAGCGCGCTGACGGACTTCCTGTGCCAGCTGATTGAGTACCAGGGGAAGTATTTCAAGCCGGATATCATGACCACCGGGGACGATGTGGCGGCATCCGGAGGCCCGTTCCTGTCTAAGGAGAACTGGGAGAAGCTGTACAAGCCGTATTTCAAGAAGATCTGCGACGCCATCAAGGCCCAGGGGGCGCTGGTGGAGTTCCACTGCTGCGGCAACTGCCAGTACCTGATCCAGGAATTCTTGGACATTGGGGCGGACATCATTCAGCTGCCCCAGGTGAACGAAAGCCTGATTGCGGACAAAGAGCGTCTGGGGAGCAAGCTGGTGATCACCGGAGGCTGGGACCGGCATGGCCCGGGGTGCATGCCCAACGCGCCGGAGGAAGTGGTGCGGGAGTCGGTACGGACGGCCATGGATACCTTTGGAAAGGACGGCGGCCTGCTGTTCTGGGACGGAGGGATCTGCGGAAAGAGCGAGGACGCCTTCAACAAGCGCAAGTGGGTTATGGATGAGCTGCACCGCTATGGGCGGGAAGTGTACCGGTAAGGATACCCTAAGACTTTTATAAATGTAGACAAGAAAGGCGGGCTGCGGAGCAGATTGGCAGCCCGCCCTTTGTGCGTCCTTGGCCATGGGATATCCCCGGACCATGTTACCGGTCTCCCCCGCTGCCCCGGACACCGGAACTGCTTGCGAAAATTTCATAACCAGGTATAATGAAAACATGAGTATCGTTGAATGTGGGATCGGGAACACCCTACGGGCGTAGCGGGATGCCGCGAAAGGCATGGCAGACAGAAGAAAGGGGCAGGAAAAAATTTTATGCTGCAGTTTCCAGAAGAAATCATAGAGATGTATCGGGATGTCAAGCCCTTATCACAGAGGGTGTACAAAATCCTCTACGACAGTCTGATGTCCGGCCATTTTTCACTCAATGGCGCTGCCTTTACCGAATCGGCGGTGGCCCAGGCCCTGGGGGTCAGCCGCACGCCGGTCCGGGCAGCCTTCGAGAGACTGTATGCAGACGGGATTTTGCAGAATCTCCAGAAAAACGAGGAGGGGGGCTATGGCCTCACCCGGAAGGAATTGATGGATGCGGTGTATCTGGATGAGCTTTTGGAGTGTCAGGCAGCCTACCTGGCCGCCCAGAAGGGCGTTTCCGCCAATGACCTGGAGCTGCTGCATGAACTGAACGAAGCCATGTACGAGATGGACTGGGCTTCCATCCGCAAAAACCGCCTGCGCGCCTACGCTTACCGGGACCTGAGCATGCAGTTTCATCTCCTCATTGCCAAAACCTCCGGGAGCCGCTATCTCTATGAAAAGATCACGCAGCTGCGGCGTATGAAGCGCATGTACCGGTCCTCGGAGGAAAGTGAGCCCCATACCGTGCATTTTGCCACCGAGTACCGGCTGCAGATCAACCAGAAGCTGATGGCCGCCTTGGCCGCCCGGGATGCCCGCACGGCGGAAATGCTGATGCGCTACAAGCATTATCTGGATCGTCCGGTGTATGAGGACAGTGTCATTGACCTGTTCTACTGGGAAAATTACAACAAGTAGCCTGCTGCCTGGCAGCTGAAGATACACAAAACAGAAAGGTTTGGTTATATGCTTTGTCTTCCGCAGGAAATTATAGACCGTTATCAGAATCAGAAGCCAACGTATCACCGGGTTTACTGTATCCTCCGGGATTGTATCATGGAGGATGCCATTCCCAACCACACCAAGCTGACGGAGGAAGGGGTTGCGGAAGCCCTCCACGTCAGCCGCACGCCGGTACATAAGGCACTCCAGCTTTTGAAAAAGGAAGGGATTGTCCAGAATATTACCAAGAATAATCTGGGCTATCGGAAGCCGGAGGGGGAGGATTGCGCTGACCTGCTGTTTATCCTCCGGGGACTGGAGGGGGAAGCCGCCGCCTTGGCAGCCGCCCGGAAGGTAGACCGGGAGGAGCTGAACATTCTGTGGGGCATTTACGATGGCCTGCTTCACAGCGGTGCGGATTTCCGGGGAGAAGAACCGCACCGCAGGGCGGGAGAGATGCAGGCCGTCCATGACCAGGCGCTGTTGTTCCACCAGATGCTGGGGCGGATTTCCGGAAACCGTTTTCTGTATGAGGCCATTGGCGAAGTGCACAACCGCTATCAGCTGCAGACGGATCAGGCGTTGACCCCGGTCCTCCACGGCTGGCCGGATACACCGCTGTTCTGCGCCCTGGCCCGGAAGCTGCTGACTGCTGTGGAACAGAAAAATCCGGAGTCTGCCCGGCTGTGGGCGGAGGCGCTGGTGGATGCGGTCCCGGCGAAGGGCGGAGAAGGATGAAAGAGGGGAAGAAAAGAAGTTAAAATACAGAAATAATTTGTAAGATACTCCATTGACAAAAAGAATGTGTCGCAGATCTTGAGCGGAGCATTCCTACTTTAACCAATTTGCGGGATTATCTTATAAAGGGCATGACACAAATTCCCGGTGTCCATTTGACCGGTGATCCAGTGCACCGGTTGCCGGGGCTGGCTTCTTTTCTTGTAGAAGGCATTCCCCACAGTGGCTTCCTGGTGTCTGCCCTTGGCGAACAGGGTATTTATATCAGCTCCGGCTCTGCCTGTTCCGCTTCTTCCAAGGAAGCTTCCCATGTACTCCAATCCATGGGGTATTCAGAAAGCCAGTCAAAATGCGCTCTGCGGTTCTCCCTGGATATGGAAAATACCCGGGAAGAAATGGATCAGGTACTTGCCTGCCTGCCGCCCCTGATTGAAAAACTCCGCAGAGAAAACCATAAGTTCTATTTATAAGAGGGAATTATGCAAAAAAATAATCAAGCAACAGAACAGATCATTCAGGCTGCCTTGGAGCTTTTTAATACCCGAGGATATGCTGCCGTATCCATTCAGGATATTATGGAGGCAACCGGCTTGACAAAGGGCAGCATTTACCGCAGGTTTTCCGGAAAAGAAGAAATTGCCATAGCCGCCTTTGAGTACAGCGGTGAAATTATCTGGAACCGGCTCCAGGAAGAGATCAGCCAGCGCTCTAGTTTCAGTGAAAAATTGATGGCTTTTTATGGGATTTACTCTGACCCGGTTTATGCTCCTGTTATCCGGGGAGGATGTCCCATGCTTAACACCGCTACCCAGACACAGGTGGAGCTGCCGCATCTGCATGCCATAGCTGCCGCCCGATACCAGCAAATGCTGGATCTTTTCAAATCTCTTGTTCAACAGGGGATTGCATGCGGGGAATTCCGCGCGGACACAAACGCCGAAGAATTGGCTTCCTTCCTGATGTCTGCGGGGGAAGGCGCCATCATGGCCAGCAGACTCTTGAACGATAACACACAGATGAAATATAATGAAACGGGAGTGCGCCTTGTCTTAAAACAGTACAGGCAGCTTCCTTGCGTTCCCTCAATAAAAATGGAAGTTGATCCGCCAAACAATAAGATAAATAGCAAAAAAATATAGGAGACACAGAAGAAAGAAGAGTGGTTTACAAGGCAATTCACAAAAAAATCACACAAATTAGCACTCCTCTATTGACAGCGCTAACAACAAGTGGTATAACATAGTCAGAACGAAAGAGAAGGATTGAAAGTAATCCCGCAGATAGATTTTCCGGCCGGAGAGGCCGGGAGACCCGTTCAGGAAAGA
>CAZSAF010000043.1:0-15992 GCA_964604605.1 uncultured Lachnospiraceae bacterium | reverse complement strand
TGGCAGAGCTGGGAATCGGCAGCCCGCTGGCAGAGTGCGGCTTTACCAAGGAGGAAGTCCGGGCCCTTTCGGCGGAAAAAGGGCTCCCGGTGGCCTCCCGCCCTTCCGCTCCCTGTATGGCCACCCGGCTTCCCTACGGGGCCTTCCTGGATACCCGGCTGCTGCGGCGGCTGGAGCAGGGGGAACAGTGGGTGCGTGAGCAGGGGATCCGTCAGGTACGGCTGCGCTATCAGGATCCGGTGCTGCGGATTGAGGTGGCTCCGGAGGAGATGGATCTTTTCTGGCAGCGCCGGGAGGAAGCGGTGCGCCGGATGAAGGAGCTGGGCTTTTCCTACATTGCCCTGGATCTGGAGGGCTTCCGGTCCGGGAGCATGGATGAGGGGAGAATGGTTCCCGAGAAGCAGTGACGCGGCGGTGCGGCCGGAATCAGAAAGGAAGTGAAGTGTATGCGTGTTACCTATATTGGCCACAGCGGTTTTTCGGTGGAGCTGGATCATTTTGTGCTTTTGTTTGACTACTACCAGGGGACGTTGCCGGATTTTCCCCGGGGCAAACAGCTGGTGGTATTTGCCAGCCACAAGCATCCGGACCATTTTAATCCCAAAATCTTTTCTCTGACTGACATCAATCCGGACGCGGTCTACCTGCTGTCCCGGGATATCCGGATCTCAGCCAGAGGGAAGGAGCGGGGAGAGGTTCATTACCTGGGTCGGCGGGCCATGTATGACTACACGTTTCAGGGCCATCGGATCTCGGTGGTAACCCTGCGCTCCACGGATATCGGAACCGCCTTCCTGGTTCGGGCGGACGGGAAGATGATCTACCACGGAGGAGATCTCAACTGGTGGGCCTGGAAGGGGAGCGCCAAGAGCACCCAGGAGAATATGGCCTCCCGCTACCGCAATGAAATCCATTATCTGGAAGAGCAGGAGCCGCGGCGGCACCATGTGGATGTGGCATTTGTCCCGCTGGATCCCCGGCTGGAGGAGTTTTACTGCTGGGGGATGGATTACTTCCTGTCCCATATAGATGCGGACTATGTGTTCCCCATGCATCTGTGGGAGCAGTACAGCCTGATTGGGAAGTACAAAGAGCGGGAGGAATCCCGGGAATGGCGGGACCGGATTATGGAAATCCAATATCCGGGACAGGAGTTTCTGCTCCCCTGACCGGACGGCGGGGAAGGAAAAACCTCCCATGTGGTGGAGGGAGGAAGGGGTTTCTTCTATTAATCTATTAATAATAGTAATAATAGGGCTGGGTGGACAGGGGAGCCTGCCCCGGCAGCGGCGCGATGCGCCGCACTGCCTTGCGGACAGCAGCCCTTCTACAGGCTGGGATACAGGTAGGTCCACACGTATTCCAGCAGATGATTTTGGCCGGTATCGTGTCCATTGAGCACGATAACGGCATTTTTTTCTTTTAGGACGGCGCAGTACTGTCCAAAGCGCCCCACCGCGCAGAGGGAATCGAAGCGGCCTCTCCAGAACAGCAGGCTGTAGTGGCTTTGCCCGTCTGCGTCGGTAACCCAGGTGCGGTCTACCCGGCGCACCCAGTCCCGGGGCAGAATCTGCCGGCCCTTCCACAGGCCGTCCTGCAGGTAGAGCTGGCCAAAGCGGGCTACCTCCGTGGAGGTCAGTTGGATGCCGCCGGCGCCGAAGGTATTTCCCAGAGGGTCCTTCTCCCATTGAGGGAACGGGATATCCAGAGGCTCAAACAGCCGGGGCATCAGGTACTCCGCCAGGGACTGGCCGCTTTGGCGCTCCAGGATCAAGCCGGCCAGATAGGGCCCCACGTTGCTGTAGAGAAAGCTGGTGCCGGGCTCCTCCTCAAAGGGGCGGGAGAGGGCAAAACGGGCATAATCCTTTTCCTTCATGAATTCCCGCTGTTCCCCCATCAGCCAGGGCGCCTTCTGCCCCAGGGTCATGGTCAGCAGGTGGTACAGAGTCACATGCTCCAGATAGGGGCTCACCACCGGAGGCAAACAGTCCGGCAGAAGCCGGACCACCGGATCCTCCAGGTGCAGCAGTCCCTCATTCAGGGCAAAGCCGATGGCGGTTCCGGTGATGCTTTTGGTGATGGAATACTGGTTCTGCCGCACCTCCGGCACCCAGTCGTGGCGGGCCAGCTCCCGGCCGTCCTGCAGCACAAGGACGTGGTCCGGGCCAAATTCGGAGATGGCCCGGCAAAACTGTTGAAATTTCTCTTTGGTCAGCATGGCAGTCCTCCGTTTCAGGCATCCTGGGAGTCTTCGCCGTCTTCCTCCTTGGGCCCTTCCTTGGACACGGCCTGGGCCACGTAGAGGGCGGCGATGATAAACAGGACGTTGATGACCATCAGCGGGACGCCGGACAGGTGCAGCAGCCCGGTGAGCAGATAATGCCGGATGACCATGTAGAGCACCACCAGGACGATCAGGGTGACAGACATTTTGATGCGGTTGTATTTCATAACAGACTCCGTTCCGCGCCGCAGGAGCCTGCGGCACAAATCAATTTTCCGAAATTCTGTTCTTATCTTAGCCGCTTTCCACGGATTTGTCAACGAGAGGGGGAATCAGCGCGGAATTCCCGGGTCACCAGTTTTGCTTTCCTTCATATTCTATAGTATCGAATTTCCAGGAGGATTCCATGAAAAAAGTTTTTCCATTTTTGCTGTCCTTGACGCTGCTTGCCTGCCTCACCTTGACAGGCTGCAGCCAGGAGGAGGAAGGCCTGACCAAAGTCACCCTCAACGAGGTGGCCCACTCCATCTTTTACGCTCCCCAGTATGCCGCCATTGAGCTGGGCTATTTCCAGGAGGAAGGCATTGACCTGACGGTGGTCAACGGCGGCGCTGACAATGTGATGACTGCCCTGATCGCCGGGGAGGCAGACATTGGCTTCATGGGAAGCGAGGCGTCCATCTACGTCTACGACCAGGGGGCAGACGACCACTTTATCAACTTTGCCCAGCTGACCCAGCGGGCCGGCAACTTCCTGGTCTCCCGGGAGCCCATGGAGGATTTTACCTGGGATGACCTGCGGGGACGCAGACTTTACGGTGGAATTTGAGCCCTACGCCACCGCCCTGGAACTGGAAGGGGGCCGACTATGTGGTGGCCTCCCTGGGGGTGGATTCGGGGTATGTTCCCTACACGGCCTACTGTGCCCAGGCCAGTTATTATAGAAGAAAACTGGGAGATTATCCAGAAATTTACCAACGCCATCCAGAGAGGGATGGAATACGTGAACACCCATACCCCGGAGGAGATTGCCGTCGTTATCCAGCCCCAATTTCCGGAGACGGAGGAATCCACCATCGCCACCATTGTGGCCCGGTACCAGGAGCAGGATACATGGAAAAATGATTTGATTTTTGAGGAGAGCAGCTTCCAGCTTTTACAGGACATTCTGGATGAGGCCGGGGAGCTGACTGCCCGAGCTCCCTACGAAGAGCTGGTGACCACCGAATTTGCCGAGAAGGCCAGTCAGCAAGATACTACCCAGAGGTTGCCCTTGCGTCCACCGGGAAAATACCGTACAATACAGGCAGAACGAAGGCTGTGGAAGCGGCCAGTGAAGCGGTGGAAAGGAAGGGGCGGCATGCGGATTCAAAATGGACGGGTGTATGGGCCGGATGGCCGGTTTCAGGTGAGGGATCTGTGCCTGGACCCGGCATCCGGCCGGTTTTCGGAGGAAAGCCGGGATGGGCAGGTGTGGGATGCCTCTGGCTGCTATTTGATCCCGGGTCTTACGGATCTGCACTTCCACGGCTGTGCCGGGGCGGATTTCTGTGATGCCATCCCGGAAGCGCTGGAACGGATGGCGGTTTTTGAAGCATCCAGGGGTGTCACCAATATCTGCCCCGCCTCCATGACGCTTCCGGAGGAAAGGCTGACGGCCGTGTATCGGAATGCGGCGGCCTACCGGAAGCGCAGAGCGGCCCGGGAGCAGGCAGGCCGCCGGTGCCGGGGAGGGGCTCAGCTGGTGGGTATCTATATGGAAGGGCCATTCTTTTCCTCCCAGAAAGCTGGTTCCCAGAATCCGGCCTGGATGCAAAATCCGGATGCAGCCATGGTGCGTCGCCTGCAGAAGGCCGCAGGCGGGCTTCTGCGGCAGGTGGCTGTGGCGCCGGAGCTGCCGGGAAGTCTGGCTTTCATAGAAGAATTAAAGACTGAATTCCGGATTTCCCTGGGCCACTCCAACGCCACCTACGAGCAGGCCATGGCGGCCTTTGCGGCAGGCGCCACCCAGGTGACCCACCTGTACAATGCCATGAGCCCCATGACCCACCGGGCCCCGGGCCTGGTAGGGGCGGCCCTGGACCGGGAGGATGGCTGGGTGGAGTTGATTGGGGACGGTATCCACGTGATGGCCCCCATGATCCGAAACACGTTTCGCATGTTTGGAAAAGACCGGATCCTTCTGATCAGCGACAGCCTGCGGGCAGCGGGGATGCCGGATGGAGTGTATGAGCTGGGCGGCCAGCGGATTCAAAAGCAGGGGAGCCGGGCGGTGCTGGCCGGATCGGATACGCTGGCCGGGTCGGTCTCCACACTGCTGGACTGCCTGCGCTTTGTGGTGCAGGAGGCAGAAATTCCCTTGGAAGCAGCGGTACAGTGCGCAGCGGTAAACCCGGTCCGCAGCCTGGGGCTGGAGGCGGAGCTGGGAAGCCTGACACCGGGTAAGCGGGCCCGGCTGGTGTGTCTGGATGAGCAGTTGAACCTGCGGGCGGTGTGGCTGGAGGATGGCTGGGTTCCTCTAGAGGAAACGAAATTTAGTTGACATTCGAACTTCACAGTGCTAAACTAACAATGGTCAAAAGCATCAGACATGAATGATTCAAAGCATCAGACGTGAAGTCAGGGGGATAGGTTATGAACAAGAAATTGAAGACCAATGCGGTGGACAACCTGTTTCAGGCGGTGCTCCACCTGCGCACCGTGGAGGAGTGTTACGCTTTCTTTGAGGATGTATGTACGGTCAATGAACTGCAGTCTTTTGCCCAGCGGTATGAGGTGGCCCGGATGCTGCGGGAAGGCCGCACCTATCTGGAGATTGCGGAGAAGACGGGGGCATCCACCGCCACCATCAGTCGGGTGAATCGGTCTTTGAATTATGGCAGTGATGGATATGATATGATTTTTGCCCGCCTGCGGGAGGAAGGGCAGCAAGAGGAGCATTCCGGTGGTTCCGGAACAACGGTGGAAAAAACGGCTTTGCCAGAGCAAAGCTGAACAGGGGATTTTCCCGGGGACTGTCGCGCGGCGTCAGTCCTTTTTTAATTTTTTTTCTTTTTTCGTCAACACTCGGCCCTCCCCATTCGTTTCTATCATAGAAACGAATGGGGAGGAGGCCCAGAATGGATCAAAAGCATAAAACAAGGAACGCGCGCCGCCATACGCTGCAGAAGGCGGATTCGCTCCGGATGCGCATGGTTCTCCAGGAAGGGGAGCGGCTGCGCCGGGCCAAGAACCAGCCGGAGCTGGAGCGGACGGTGTTTATCCTGCGCTATTTTGAGGGCTACAACGCTGCCGAGGTGGGGGAATTGTTGGATTTGAACTCATCCACCGTCCGGTCCCGGCTGGCCAGCGCCAGGCGGAAGCTGAAACAGATTTATGAGACAGGTTAAGGAGGAGCCGAAATGGAAGAAAAGAGAAGGCCGTGAGCTGGTTATCAACTGTGCCCTTTGTGACGCAACCAAGGTGAAGGAGAAACCCTGCAGACCTACGATCAGGTGAGCATCAATGCCGCCGCGGTTCTGGTCAGCGAGGAGAGCGCTGTGCTGCTCCACCGCTATCCGGTTTCCGTCAACACCGCCAATGTGTATACGGTGTCGGACGGGTGCATTGCCTCTGTCCACAACGGCAGCTATACCATTGCCGGGAACACGGTGCCCGGCCATCCCGTAGCCCTGGTGGTCAATGGGGCCCTGACCATTGAGTCCGGCACGGAGGAGGCCCTGAAGGATTATGCCCGGATTGTCGTAAATGGCTCCGCAACCTACCCGGAAAGCGTTTCCGACATGCTGAGCCAGCTGCAGGTCAATGGCAGTACCACCATCTACCCGGATGGTGCCATCCTGCTGAAGCGCACCTTTGTGGTGGACCGGGTTTTTGTGCTCCGGGCCAAGCGGGCGGATTACTTTGCTCAGAAACGGGTGGTGCTCACTGACTGTACCCTGGATGTGCCGGCGCTGGTGGAGAAAGGGGGACAATTCCTGACCCGGCAGGCCATTGTGGCGGAGCCTTTGCTGGAGGCGGCCATCCCTCTCTTTGGGGACGAGGTGGAGATCCTTCCGGTGCCCGAGGGCTGCGCCTTTGTAAACGATGATCTGATCCTGAATGCAGCGGCCCTGCGCAAGTGCGGCTCCCGGCTCTACGTCAATGGGGATCTGACCCTGGAGCCCGGTTCCCAGAATGTGCTGGGGCAAGTGGCGTACCTGTATGTCAACGGGTGTGTCATGCTGCCGGTATCTCTGGAGGAGGCGTTTGACGCCCTGGATGTGGAATACCAGGAGCGGAAGGTGATCCGGGGACGCCTGATTGCCGACCGGCCCCGGGCCAGGGTGGAGCGGAACATGCTGGAAGAGAAGGACGGGGTCTCCGTGTATGACTGTGCGGAGGTGACACTGGCCCCGGATATCCCGTCCCGGCTGATTCAGGAAAAACTGGATATTCAGGACTGCGCCCAGGTAAACTGCACCCCGGAGCAGCGGGGGGCCGTGGAGCAGGTGTGCCAGGATGTGGCCGACATTCAGGACGGCACAGAAGAGTCGGAAGGCGATTCCCTGGGCGGCCTGCTGAAGGATGTGTTCAGCGGCCTCTGCGTGGACGGCGCCAGCGGCAGGTTACCGCTGGGTATTGGTGGCGATAAAGGGTTGCAGCGTCTTGGCCACATCGCTCACCGGCATGGTCTGGAGGATAATGTGGCCCGGCCCCCGGACGATGGTGTTGAATAGACCCTCCCCTCCGAAGAGGACGTTCTTGACGCCGGGGACTTTCTGAATATCCAGGGAGCAGGTGGCGGACATGGCGGCAAGAAAGCCGGTGTCCACCACAATCGCCTGACCCGCGGCCAGATTATACTCCACCGCGGAGCCGTCAATCTCAATGAATGCGCGGCCGTTTCCGGAAAGCCGCTGCATAATGAAGCCTTCTCCGCCAAAGAAGCCGGCGCCAAACCGTTTCTGGAAAAAAGTGGAAAGCTCCACCCCTGCCTCGGAGGCCAGAAAACCGGTTTTCTGTACCACAAAATCCTGGCCGGGCGCAATGGGAATCTCCCGGATGGAGCCGGGAAAGCTGGAGGCAAAGGCGATCATCCCCGACCCTCCCTGGGCGGTGTAGATATTTTGGAAGATGGACTCTCCGGAGAACATCCGCCCAAAGGCTTTTCCAATGCTGGTGCCGCGGGTTTCCATCTGCATGTTGGGAGACATCCAGCACATGGAGCCCCGCTCCGTGATCATCTGTTCTCCCTGCTGCAGCTGGCAGATGAGAACCGGTAAATTTCCCCCTCGAATCTCGTATTGCATTTTTCCTCCTATGAGATGAATTTTCTTTCATTATAAGGCATATACGGAAAAAAAGAAAGGGAAAATGATTGACTTTCTTTTATATATGTGATAAGTTTAACGCAATATAGAGAAGTTTCCGTCAGCTTCTGTCGGACAAGGAAAACGGTAAAAAATGCCGGACCGGTGGATCTTGTGGCACCCCTCTTTGGGGAACTTCCCGCCGGCGGCTCGAGAGGGAGGTAAGGGATCATGTTCAAAGAAGAGTTTCAGGCAGTGTGCAGCAGCGGAGCGGCAAAGGTAAACCTGATGAAGAAAAATCCGACCGGTTATCTGGTTTCATCCATGGTGGCCGGTATGTTTATTTCCTTCGGAAGCTTTGTGGCCTTTGTGCTGGGATCGGTGATTTCCGCCGGGGAGATCGCTTCCCTGACCCGGCCGGCCCAGGCCTTTGCCTTTGCGGCGGCGCTGAGCCTGGTGGTGATGGCGGGAGCGGAGCTGTTTACCGGGAACAACCTGGTGCTGGGGGCGGCGGCGCTGCGGAAGACGGTTTCCTGGGGGGACGCGGTAAAGCTGTGGGTATTCTGTTGGATTGGCAATCTGGTGGGCTCTCTGCTGACCACCGCCGTGTTTGCCCTTACCAAGATCCCCACCGGTGCCACCGGGGACTACTTTACCAGTATTGCCTTGGGTAAAGTGACGCTGGGGCCGGTGGAGCTGCTGAGCCGGGCGGTACTCTGCAATATCCTGGTATGTCTGGCGGTGTGGTGTGCTACCAAGATGAAAACCGAGTCCGGCAAGCTGATTATGATTTTCTGGTGCATCTTTGTATTCATGGTCTGCGGTTTTGAACACAGCATTGCCAACATGAGCATAGAGGCGGTGGCCCTTTTTAACGGCGGGATCAGCCTGGGCCAGTATGCCTACAGCGTGCTGCTGGCCACCGTGGGCAATATGGTGGGAGGCTTCCTCTTTGTGGCGGCGCCTTACTGCTGCATCTCCTGGGAAAAATAGGGAAGCGGGGCTTGTGCCCGGAGGGGATTCATGCTATAATCCAAACAGAATATCGGCTGGGGGTGCCGCAAGGCTGAGAGAATCCGGAGGATTCAACCCTTTGAACTTGATTTGGTTAATACCAACGTAGGGAAGCAAAACGAAGGATAGGGGCTTTTCCTGTGTGGGAAGGGCCCCTTTTTTCCGGCCGTTTTCGGAATAAAACCAGGAGGAAGAACAGATGAAGAGAAGCGGAAAATGGCTGGCACCTCTGCTGGCGGCGGCCCTGGTGATGGCCGGATGCTCCGGAGCCGGAGAGGCAGGGACCGGCCAGGCGGGCAGCGGAGCGTCCGGGGAACTGCAGGAGTTGGACGTGGTGCTGGACTGGTATCCCAATGCGGTTCACACTTTCCTGTACATTGCCCAGCAGGAGGGATACTTTGCGGAGGAGGGGCTGAAGGTGAACATCCTCTACCCCACCAACGGGAATGACGCGGTGGCCCTGACGGCGGCAGGCCAGGCGGATATTGGCTTTTACTACCAGGAGGACACCATCATCACCAAGACCAATGAGAATGTGCCGGTCAAGTCCATCGGCACGGTGGTCCAGGGACCCATCAGCGTGTTTGCGGCTCTGGCGGACACGGGTATTGACGGGCCGGAGGATTTTGCCGGCAAGACCATCGGCTACAGCAGCACCCAGTTTGGGGAGAAGGCCATTGAGACGGTGATTCAGGACGCGGGGATTTCCCTGGATGAGGTGGAGATCATAGACGTGGGCTTTGACCTGACCAGCGCCATGACCACCGGCAATGTGGACGCCACCTACGGCTGCTTTGTGAACCATGAGATCCCGGCCCTGGAGGAGGAAGGCTTTACCGTCAACTATTTCTCCCCCACGGAGTACGGGGTGCCGGAGTACTACTCCCTGATTCTGGTGGTGGGGGAGCAGAACCTGGAAGAGAAGCGGGATGCCTACGCCGGGTTCCTGCGGGCCTGCCAGAAGGGCTTTGCGGACATGAAGGCGGATCCGGAGGCGGCTCTGGAGGTGCTGATGGCCAACCAGAGCGTGGACAATTTCCCCCTCTCTGAGTATGTGGAAACCCGCAGCTTTGAGGTGCTGCTGCCGCTGATGGAGAAGGAAGATTCCCCCTTCCTGACCCAGGATCCGGCGGTGTGGCAGGAGAACATTGACTGGCTGCAGGAGACCGGCATCACGGAGAGCGCCCTGACGCCGGAGGACTTTCTTGTGAACCTGCTGGAGGAGTAAAACCGATGGGAGAGACACGGGAAACGGAAAACCGGCGGGAGGCGGCCATCCGCCAGGGAGCGGAGGCTATTTTGGAAAAACAGATGCAGCTGCTGGAGGAATTTTCCGGCATAGACTGCGGCACCGGCTGCCTACCGGGCAACCGGAAGGTGGCGGAGCGAGTATCCGGCTGGCTCCGGGAGCTGGGAGCATCGGTGGAATGGGTGGAGGACCCGGAGCTGGGCATCCACGTGGTGGGACGGATCCGGCCCCAAAACCCGGCGGGCAAGGTGATTCTGGCCGCCCACCTGGATACGGTGTTCGGGGAGGGCATGACCGCGGAACACCCCTTCCGCCGGGAGGGGGACTGGGCCTGGGGCCTGGGCATCAGCGACTGCAAAAGCGGTGTGGTGATCAGCCTGGGGGCAGTAGAGATCCTGCAGAGGGCAGGGCTGCTGCCTCCCTGGGAGGTGGTCTTCCTGTTTAACTGTGACGAGGAGATCGGCTCCCCCTCCGGCAGCCGGCTTATGGAGCGGGAATCCCGGGATGCGGATCTGGCCCTGGTGCTGGAGGGCGGCCGGGAGCAGGACGGGGTGGTGCGGCTGATTACCGGCCGCCGGGGCGTGATCCTGGGCACCATGGACGTCACCGGGGTGGAGGCCCATGCGGGGAAGGATTACCTTTCCGGCCACAGCGCGGTGAAGGAGCTGGCTCACAAAATATTGGACCTTTATGCCGGCAACGATTACGAAAAACAGATCTACTACAATGTGGCCCCCATCTCCGGGGGACGGCCCAACGGGGTGGTGGCCGGCAGCGCCCATGCGGAGTTCTGCTGCGCCGGCCTTCCCACCAACCAGGACTTTGTCCGGGAGAGGGAAAAGCTCCGGGCCCTGGAGCAGGCCTCCTACGATACCGGCTGCCGGACTGTGATCCGGGAGCATACCCTGTTCCCGGCCATGGAGCAGACGGAGGCCAACCACCGGGCCTTCCGGCAGGTGCGGCGGGGGGCTGCCCTGCTGGGGATTCCGGTGGAGGAGGCGGCGGACACGGCGGCCACGGACGCCTGCTACTACAGCTCCTACGGAGCCGGTTGTGTGGATGCCCTCTCCGCCATGGGCGTGGGAATCCATACTACGGAGGAACATGTGCAGATTTCCTCCATCCGCCAGCGGACCGCGCTGCTGGCCGCGTCCCTGGCCCTGCTGGAACCGGAGCGCCTATAAGGGAAACGCCTCCGGGTGTAACGGAATGCCGTGGGAAACAAGGCGGCTGCGAAACCCTACATTTCTATATCAGGAGGAGAAGAATGGTAAAACGCTTTAGCCAGGAACTGCGGGAGAGTGCCCGGGAGATCTGGGCGGGATATCACACCCATCCCTTTGTCCGGGGGCTGGGGGACGGAACGCTGGATTTGGAGAAGTTCCGCTATTTTATGATCCAGGACTATCTGTATCTGTTTGAGTATGCCAAGCTGTTTGCCCTGGGAGTGGCCAAGTCCCGGAGCCGGGAGCGGATGCAGATGTTTGCCGGCATGGCCTACTCCACCCTCAACGGGGAGATGGGTATCCACCGGTCCTACATGAAACGGCTGGAGATTACGGAGGAGGAGCTGGACGCCACCCCGGCGGCCCTGGCCAACGTGTCCTACACCAACTATATGCTGGCGGTGGGATATGCCGGGGACGACTTGGATATTCTGGTGGCGGTGCTGGCCTGCGCCTGGAGCTACCAGGAGATTGCTCAGGAGCTGGTGCGGCAGAACCCGGAGGCGCCCAGCCATCCGCTGTACGGCGAGTGGGTTCAGGGATATATTTCGGAGGAGTACGGAAAAACTGTGGAGGAGAACATTGCCGGCGTGGACGCCCTGGCGGAGGGGATCTCCCCGGAGCGGAAGGCGTACCTGACGGAGGTGTTCCGCAATTGCAGCCGGTATGAGGCCGGCTTCTGGGATATGGCCTATGAACACTTGGTATAAAGAAGAACTGGCCCGGCTGGCGGAGCCGGACTATCGGGATTTTTCCGCCCGGCTGATTCCGGGACTGCCGCTGGAGTCCATGCTGGGGGTGCGGCTGCCGGCCCTGCGGAAGCTGGCCAGGGAGCTGGTGCGGGAGAGCGGTATCCAGGCGTTCCGGCAGGTGGGAACGGATTACTTTGAGGAACACATGCTCCGGGGCATGATCATTGGCTGCGCCCCGGGGACCTTTTCGGAAAAGCTGCCCTGGATCCGGGAGTTTCTGCCGGAGATTGCCAACTGGTCCGTCTGCGACAGTTTCTGCTCCGGCCTGAAGGCGGCTAAGAAGGAGCCGGAGGCGGCCTGGGCGCTGGTCCGGGAGTGCCTGGCGGATCCCCGCCCCTATTTCCGCCGGTTTGCCCTGATCATGGAGAAGTGCTACTTCCTGGACCGGGAACACTTGCCGGCGGTGCTCCAGAGCATTGAGAGCGTGGGGGATGAGGACATTTACGTGAAGATGGGCGCCGGCTGGTGCCTGGCGGAGTGTTACGCCTTTTTCCCGGAGGAAGCGGATGCCTGCCTCCGGGGAGGACGGCTGGAGGAGCAGGTGCAGCAGATTGCCCTGCGGAAGATCCGGGAATCCCGGCGGGTGGACCCGCATTGGCAGGCCAACGCCCGGGAAATTGCCGGGAACCTGCAGCGGCTGAGGGAAGCAGGCCGGACGGATCAGAAATCGCAAGGTTGCACTTGATTTTTCCAACTGTACATCGTAGAATAGGAACCAGAACGCCGGCCGCCGGGGGCGGCCGGCCCAAATACGTTTTTGCAGGGAATGAGGAAGTACATGCGATACCGTTTTCAGGTGGAAGATATTGTGGCGGCCAAGGGAAAGCTGCCCAGAGACGAGCGCAGTGATCTGATCCGCTATTTTTCCGAGACGTCGGTGGAGGCGGAGGACGGGCTGAAGGCAGGCCGGGCCCTGGCCCGGAAGGCTGCCGGGCGCCTTTCCCGGGATAGTTCGCCGGAGCAGTTGGTGATTACGCTGCCGGACTATGGAAACTGCCAGCTGATTGTGAGGGCCTATGCGGAGGATTAGCAGTGACATTAAGGCCGGGACCTTTGCCCCGGTGTATCTCCTGTACGGGGAGGAGTCTTACCTGCGCCGCACCGGGAAGAACCGGCTGCGCCGGGTCATGGTGGGGGAAGACACCATGAACTATACCTACTATGAGGGGAAGGATTTTGACCTGCCGGAGCTGATCGGTATGGCGGAAACCCTGCCCTTTTTTGCGGAGCGGCGGCTGATTGTGGTGGAGAACAGCGGCCTGTTTAAGCGGGAAGCCGGGGAACTGGCGGACTACCTGGATCGGATGCCGGAGACCACCCACCTGGTCTTTTCCGAGGAGGAAGTGGACAAGCGGAACAAGCTCTACAAAAAGGTGGTGAAGCTGGGCCACGCCGCCGAGTGCAAGCGCCAGGGAGCCGCGGAGCTGAAACGGTGGGCGGCCCGGGGGCTGGCCCAGTTTGGGAAAAAAATCCAGGAATCCACCCTGGAACTGTTCCTGACGAAAACCGGGGATGACATGGAGAACATCCACCGGGAGCTGGAAAAGCTGGTGGGCTATGTGGGGGAGCAGGAGGTGGTCACCCGGGAGGACGTGGAGGCCATCACCACCACCCAGCTGTCCAACCGGGTCTTTGACATGATCAACGCCATTGCCACAGGCGACCGGCGAAAGGCCATGGCCCTGTATGCGGACCTGCTGGCCCTGCGGGAGCCGCCCATGCGGATCCTGTTTCTGCTGGCCCGGCAGTTCCACGGCCTGCTCCAGGTGAAGGAACTGCGGGAGCGGGGGGCCGGGCGGGATGCCATTGCCTCCGCCTGCCGGCTGCAGCCCTTTGTGGTCACCCGCTATATGAACCAGGCATCCCGTTTTTCCCGGGAACAGCTGGAGGAGAATATGCGGGAGGCGGTGGATCTGGAGGATGCGGTGAAGAAGGGAAATATGAAGGACAGCCTGGCAGTGGAACTGCTGCTGGTGCGTTTCAGTGAGCGAAACCAATAAAAAAGAGAGGCTTACGGTGTAGCCTCTCTTTTTTTGCCGCAGTAAATCCGGACAGCGCCGGACCCTTTATTCAGTCTGAAGTCAGTGGTAATAATTAAGAAATCTTGTTGACAGCCTGGGTCAAACGGGAAATCTTCCGGGAAGAGGTATTCTTGTGGTATACGCCCTTGGAAGCAGCCTTGTCGATCTCGGAGATCGCCTTTACCAGGCAGGCCTTTGCGGTCGCCGCATCTCCGGCAGCAATAGCAGCGTCCACCTTTTTCACGTAGGTTTTCACCCGGGAACGGATCGCCTTATTGCGGTCTGCATTCTTCTGAGCAACCAGAATTCTCTTCTTTGCAGATTTGATGTTAGCCAATTTGTACACCTCCACAAATGAATGATTTGACGGCATTTACACTCGAATCGGACACGGACGACGATGTAAACATACTTTTTTATTCTACTGGATGTTTGGCCGCCTGTCAATACATATTTTCGGTTTTTTTGAGGAAACTACGAGGGAAAAATATGTAGAGGAGGCATAGCCATGACATCCCGTTTTCCCGTTCGCACAGACCTGGCGGTGGAAGCCAGGGAGGATACCATTTCCGGAGCCGGAGAGGAGCAGATCTCCGGCGTGCTCTTCCAGCAGCAGGAGGAGGGGGATGGCCGGATCCAGATTTCCCGGGTACTGGTGCAAAGCGAGGAGGGCGCCCGGGCCCTGGGAACCCCCGGGGAAACTACCTGGCGCTACTGAAGGAGACGGGGCTGCGCCGGTCCTGCCGGGTGCGCCGCCTGAGCTTTGTGATTTCCGAAGGGCTGAACATAGCCCTGCTGGGAGACGCATATACTGGAGCATGAGAATCATTATCCTGCTTTTGTGGATCCTGGTATCCTTATTTTTATCGCCGTCCGCCCTCTTGATCAACCATGAACAGGCGCTGCCCCGCCTTCTGATGCGGCAGTCCATTCTTTGATTGAGCCGGGCTTCGGCGGCGATTGGGAGGCCCAGATGATGGCCCAGGACGAAAATCTGGAGATCACCGGCGGCTTTGGCGTGGAGCGGGCCAAAGGGGAGCTGATCCAGCGGGAGGAGAGCGGGGCAGGGTGGAATTTCGTACCTGCGGGACTTGTGGGGACAAAAGTTTTGTGTTACACTGTATTAGGAAAAATGGGGTACTGGCGAATTCTTTCACCTGCCCCGCAGGAGGAAATACATGGCAGTAGACCAAAGCAAAATTCGCAATTTCTGCATTATCGCCCACATTGACCATGGCAAATCTACCCTGGCAGACCGGATTATAGAGGCTACCGGAACTCTGACCCAGCGGGAGATGCAGGCACAGGTCCTGGACAATATGGAACTGGAGCGGGAGCGGGGGATTACCATTAAATCCCAGGCGGTGCGGGTGATCTATAAGGCCAAGGACGGGGAGGAGTACATCTTCAATCTCATTGACACCCCCGGCCATGTGGACTTCAACTATGAAGTGTCCCGGAGCCTGGCCGCCTGCGATGGCGCCATTCTGGTGGTGGACGCGGCACAGGGGGTGGAGGCCCAGACCTTGGCCAACGTGTACCTGGCTCTGGACCATGACTTGGATGTGTTCCCGGTGATCAACAAGATTGACCTGCCCAGCGCGGACCCGCAGCGGGTCATTGAGGAGATTGAGGACGTGATCGGCATTGAGGCCCAGGATGCCCCGTTGATTTCGGCCAAAAACGGCATTAACATTGACCAGGTGCTGGAGGCGGTGGTCCAGAAGATACCCGCTCCCACCGGGGACCCGGAGGCGCCGCTGAAGGCGCTGATTTTTGACTCCCTGTATGATTCCTACCGGGGGGTGATTGTGTTCTTCCGGGTGCGGGAGGGCACGGTGAAAAAGGGGACCCATATCCGGATGATGGCCACCGGGGCGGATTTTGATGTGGTGGAGGTGGGGTATTTCGGCGCCGGCCAGTTTATCCCCTGTGACGAGCTTTCCGCTGGCATGGTGGGGTATCTGACCGCCAGCATCAAGAATGTGAAGGAGACCCGGGTGGGCGATACCATCACCGAGGCGGACAGGCCCTGCGCGGAGCCGCTGCCGGGGTACAAGAAGGTACAGCCCATGGTGTACTGCGGCATGTATCCGGCGGACAGCGCCAAGTACCCGGAGCTGCGGGATGCGCTGGAGAAGCTGCAGATCAACGACGCCTCCCTTCAATTTGAGCCGGAGACCTCCGTTGCCCTGGGCTTTGGCTTCCGCTGCGG
>CAZSAF010000042.1:5207-16026 GCA_964604605.1 uncultured Lachnospiraceae bacterium | reverse complement strand
CCGTCTGAAATTGGACTAAAAAACGGCCTATCTTGCAAAAACAGCCTGTCTGTGCTATCCTAACAAAAGATATAGGTAGGAGGCGAAGGTTATGAGACAGGCAGGCAATCCGCCGGTTTACGAGCAGGTGGCGTTTGATATTGCTGCAAAAATTGCGTCTGGGGAATTGAAGGAGGGGGACCGTTTTTTCGGCCGCTCTCTGCTCAGCTCCCAGTACGGCGTTTCCTTTGAGACGGTCCGACGGACGGTGGGCCTTTTGAACGACCTGGGAATTGTTTCCATTAAGAACAACATCGGCTCCACCGTAACTTCCCAGAATGCGAGATCTGATTGCCCAGCGGGATGCCCTCAACGAGGAGATCAAAAAGACCTATGGGGAAATCACGGAGCTATGGGAGCACTTCCGGTCCGGCGATCGGTTCCGCACATACGAATTTATGTTTCAGCCAGGCAGTCCTGTGGAGGGGCAATTCATTGCGGCACTGCAGTTCCGCCAACGGACCGGCGCTACCATTGTAGCGGTGCAGAAGGGGGACCAGCACCAGGGTATCCCCGGGCCCCCAGACGGTGCTGGAGGCCGAGGATACCCTGGTGCTGGCCTGTGAGCCGTCCCATATCCATGCGGTGTTTTCCCTGCTGGGGGAAGAGCGCGAGGCGTGGAAGGGCACGCAGGAATGAGCGAGAGCATGGGCAGGTAGGCGGCCGCTGCCGACAGCACCGTAATCAAATCTTAAGGAATTGGAGGAAAGATTCCGGTAAATTATCTCGAAATTTTCCGCAAGGTGTGTTATACTAAAATCGACTAGTGCCATCTGACGGTAAGTTGGCACAAGATAGCATAGGAGTCGGAAATGGTAAAGGAAGAAAAAGTAAAAATTATGACGGCGGCGGCCCTGGCTCAGCAACGGCAAAAACGGGACACGTTTCTGGCAGTAAATTTCTACGGAGACGATTATGTGAGCTTCCAGGCCATTAAGGCAGTAATCGGCGTCACCTTTTCGTATGCGCTGCTGCTGGCAATATGGGCCCTGGGACGCCTGGATGCCCTTCTCACCCAGTATTCATTGCCGGATCTGTTTGCGCTGGCAAAGGAAGTTCTGGTTCTGTATCTGCTTCTGCTTTTGGTTACCGTATTCCTCAGCGTGCTGGTGTACACCTCCCGATACTGGCGTGCCAGGGAAAACATGAAGGCTTATCAGGCCAATCTGAAAAAGCTGCACCGCTTTTATCGGAAAGAGGAGAAAGAGCGAAAGGAATAAGCTATGGACAAAGTGTTTGAAATCCGGCAGCGTCTGAAGGAGCTTTATGGGCGGTTTGACCTGTATATTCTG
Organism: uncultured Lachnospiraceae bacterium; assembly: GCA_964604605.1. Classification (GTDB taxonomy): domain Bacteria; phylum Bacillota; class Clostridia; order Lachnospirales; family Lachnospiraceae; genus Pseudolachnospira. The sequence continues at coordinate 14,695 of CAZSAF010000042.1, read as the reverse complement.
CCAGTTATCAAGTTTTTGACGCTTCTTCTGGTTCTGCTGACCATGAACAGCATGATCGGCTACCGGGAATTCCTGACCAAGTGGATGATTGTGGCCCTGGTCCCGTTGATCTGCTGCTTGCTCCCCTGGGGAGCCATGACTTTGGCGGCGGCAGTCTTTCTGGTGGGCCATCTGTCCGCCCTATCCTGGGAGGCTACGGTGCTGGCCTGCGCGTTTATGTTTCTGGCGGCCATGGTACACTACCTGTTCCTGCCGGGCTACAGCGTGGTGATTGTGCTGCTGCCGCTGGCGTTTGTGCTGAAGATCCCGTATGTGGTGCCCCTGGTGGTGGGGCTGGTGGGCGGCATTACCTCCTTTATCCCGGTGGAATTCGGGGTGTTCGCCTACTATTTTGTGGCCTGTATCCAGCGCAGCGCCGGCTTTTTGGCGGATTCAGCGGTGAGCACCGATTCCCTTCAGCGGTTTACCCAGGTGCTGGCCGGGCTGCGGGACAACTCCCTGATGTATCTGACCATTGTGGCCTTCTGCATCACCACGCTGCTGGTGTACGGGGTGCGGAAGCTGTCTGCGGATTATGCCCCCTACATTGCCCTGGCGGTCGGCGGCATAGCCAACCTGCTGATGTTTTTGGCCGGCGGTTTCCTGCTGAACGTGAGCATCCCCTACGTGTCCATTTTTGTGGGGAGCCTGGTGTCCATCTGCCTGGCCTTCCTGGCGTTGTTCTGGGTGCTGGCGGTGGATTACAGCCGCACCGAATACATCCAGTATGAGGACGACGAATATGTATACTATGTGAAAGCAGTGCCCAAGATTGCGGTGACGCAGCCGGATATCAAGGTGCAGGAGATCAACCCGCGGGTAGAAGGGGATTCCAACGAGGACATCCAGGAAGCCTTGGAAATGCTGGATTCCATGGAGAAGGAAGAGGAAGAAAAAGGTTTATAGTTTGGGAGAGAAGACATGACAGACATTTCAAGCTTTCTGGCTGAGTTCCAGTGGCTGCAGGTCCGGCCCACGGACATATTGGAAATTCTCATCATCGCGTTTGTGCTGTACCATCTGCTGGTGTGGGTAAAAAATACCCGGACCTGGTTTTTGCTGCGCGGCATTCTTGTGATTTTGGGCTTTTTCGGCATTGCCGCCATTCTGGAGCTGAATACCATCCTGTTCATTGCCCAGCACTCCCTGAGCGTTATTGTGCTGGCGGTGGTGGTGGTGTTCCAGCCGGAGTTGCGGAGAGCCCTGGAGCAGTTGGGCAAGAATAATGTGCTGATCAACTTCTTTTCTCCGGTGGAGGATGAGGCCAAGGGCTTTGACGACAAGACCATTGAGGAGCTGGTGAGCGCTTCCTTTGCCCTGGGAAAAGCCCGGACCGGGGCGCTGATGGTCATTGCCCGAGAGATCCCCCTGACCGAGTACATCAACACGGGCATTGAGGTGGACGCGGTGGTGACCAGCCAGCTGCTGATCAACATTTTTGAGCACAATACCCCTCTGCACGACGGGGCGGTGATCATCAAGGGGAACCGGGTGGTGTCCGCCACCTGTTACCTGCCTTTGTCCAGTAATCTGAACATCAGCAAGGATCTGGGAACCCGCCACCGGGCAGCCCTAGGGATCAGCGAGAATACGGACAGTGTGACCATTGTGGTTTCGGAGGAGACCGGCAATGTTTCCCTGGCCCAGGGAGGGCAGCTTTCTCTGCATCTGACGGCAGACCAGCTACAGGAGCGGCTGGAAGAACTGAGGGAAAAGAGGGAGGAAAAACCGCGGCGTATATGGATTTTGAAGAAAGGACGGCGGCAGCATGAAAAAGTGGATCACAAATAACTGGCCCCTGAAACTGGTGTCTGTGTTGTTCGCCGTGGCGATCTGGGTGGTCATCATCAACATTGATAATCCGGTGGAGACGGTGACCATCAGCAATATTCCGGTGGAGATTGTCAATGATGAGATTTTCCGGGAACAGGGACAGACCTATACGGTGGTAGGAAATCTGCGGACCTCTGTGCGGGTGACCGAGCGGTGGAAGGTGACCACTGGCCTGTCTGCCGCCGACTTTGAGGCAGTGGCAGATTTTTCCGATATATACCAGGAGGGGCAGGTCCCCATCACCGTGACCTGCACCAACAGCCAGGTGAGCTCCAACGATTTTGTGGTGCTGACCCCCAGCCTGGAAATCCAGGTGGAGAACCTGACCACCATTTCCCTGGAGGTGACCGTGCAGACCAACGGGGAACCGGCGGAAGGCTACACCATTGGAGAGACCAGCGCTGTGCCAAATCAGGTGACGGTCCAAGCCCCTCAGAGCTTTGCGGACCGGGTGCGGCAGGCGGTGGTGAATGTTGATGTCAGCGGCGCCTCCGAGACGGTAACGGTCCAGTCCACGGTTCAGCTGCTGGATGCCTACGGGGACACCATGTCCACAGCGGATCTGGGAGAGGGAGACTTCTCCATCAGCAGTGAGACGGTGAATGTCACGGTGGAGGTTCTCAGCATCAAGGAGGTGCCCATCACCGTCTCCGTGGACGGTGTGGATCAGGTGGCGGAAGGCTACCGCTATACCGGTTACACGGTGGAGCCGGATACGGTACGGCTGTCCGGGCTGCGCTCCGCCATGGGGCAGGTGGCTTCCATTGAAATCCCCAACCGGGTGGCCAGCGTAGCGGGTGCCAATGGGGATGTGGTACTGACCGTATCTCTGGCGGAATATCTGCCAAACGGCGTAACCCTGGCTGAGGGGGAGCCGGCGGAGGTCACGGTGACCCTGCGGGTGGAACCGCTGGAGGAGCGGACCATCTCGGTACCGGTTTCCATTTTGGCGGTGGAAGGCATGGAGGATGGCATGGAGTACTCCTTTACCGGCAGCACCTTCAGTATGCGGGTGCGCGGGCTGGCGGAGGATCTGGAGCATCTGACAGAGGAAACTCTGTCCGGCACGGTGGACCTGTCCGGCTTGACGGCAGGCCTGCACACGGTTCCCGTGGAGATTACACTGCCGGATCAGGATGCCTATGAGCTGGTGGCAGAGCCTACGGTGAGCATCCGGCTGACCGATCTGAATGCGGAAAGCGAATCGGAGTCCGGAGAGGGCGCCGGCAGTGCGGCGGCGTCCGGAACAGCGGAGGATACCCAGGAAGAAGATACAGAATAGGAGATGAGGGAGAAGCCGCCGGCAGTGGGCGGCAGAACGGGAAATATGGTATCGGGAAAAATAAGAGTGACAATTGCGATGGGCCTCCATCTGCGTCCGGCGGGCATCCTGTGCAAGCAGGCGACCCAGTACCAGTGCCGGATTGAGTTGGATACCGGCCGTGCGGTGGTCAATGCCAAGAGCGTGCTCAGCGTCCTGGGCGCCTGTGTGCGGTCCGGGGATGAAGTGCGCCTGATCTGCGACGGCCCGGATGAGCAGCAGGCCTTTGAGGAGCTGAAGGATTTGGTGGAAAACAAATTGGAAAGCCAGCTGGGGAATACAGCCGGCAATGGAAACACCCTTCGGGTGTGAGCAGAGAGGAGAGATTATGTTGAATTATCAGAGATATCGCAGAGTTCCGGTGCTGCATTATCCGGAGCGGAAATGGCCGGACAAGGAGATTCAGAAAGCACCGGTCTGGTGCAGCGTGGATCTGCGGGACGGCAACCAGGCGCTGATTGAGCCCATGGTGGTTTCGGAGAAGGTGGAAATGTTTGGCCTTCTGGTGAAGCTGGGCTTTAAGGAGATTGAGGTGGGCTTCCCGTCTGCCTCCCAGCTGGAGTTTGACTTCCTGCGCCAGCTGGTGGACCGGAAGATGATTCCGGATGACGTGACGGTCCAGGTGCTGACCCAGTGCCGGGAGCACTTGATCAACCGGACCTTTGCGGCCCTGCAGGGGATCCCCCGGGCCATTGTCCACATCTATAATTCCACCTCCACCCTGCAGCGGGACGTGGTATTTGGAAAATCCAAAGAGGAGATCAAGCAGATCGCGGTGGACGGCGCCCGGCTGGTGAAGGAGAAGGCCAAGGATTTCCCCGGGGAGATTGTGCTGGAGTATTCCCCGGAGAGCTTTACCGGCACGGAGATGGATTATGCCCTGGAGGTGTGCACGGCGGTGCAGGAGGTGTGGCAGCCCACAGCGCAGCACCCGATGATTATCAACCTGCCGGCCACGGTGGAGATGAATACCCCCAATGTGTACGCGGATCAGATTGAGTGGATGAGCACCCATTTCCAGAACCGGGACGCCATTGTCCTCAGCGTACACCCTCACAATGACCGGGACACCGGCGTGGCGGCGGCGGAGCTGGCCCTTCTGGCCGGGGCGGACCGGGTGGAGGGGACCCTGTTCGGAAACGGTGAGCGCACCGGCAACGTGGACATTTTGACCCTGGCCTACAACATGTTCTCCCAGGGTATCAATCCGGAGCTGAACCTGGAGGATATCAAGGAGATCATTGAAGTATACGAGCACTGCTGCAAGATGAAGGTGCACGAGCGCCACCCCTATGCGGGCAAGCTGGTGTTTACCGCCTTCTCCGGCTCCCATCAGGATGCCATCAACAAAGGCATGCGGGCCATGGAGGAGCGGCAGAACCCCTACTGGGAGGTGCCGTATCTGCCCATTGACCCCACAGATGTGGGACGGGAGTACGAGCCCATTGTCCGGATCAACAGCCAGTCCGGCAAGGGCGGCGTAGCCTACGTGATGGAGTACTACTTCGGCTTTAAGATGCCCAAGGGCATGTACCGGGAGTTTGCGGACGTCATCCAGGCCATTGCGGAAAAGCAGGGCGAGGTTTCCCCGGAGGAAATCTATCAGAAATTCAAGGAAGAGTATCTGGAGCTTTCCGATCCCTTCGAGCTGATCCACTACGAGGTGGCGGATATTGGCCAGGATACCCGGGCAAAGGTCACCTTCAAATATGTGGGGCAGACCTTTGAGGCGGAGAGCGTGGGCAACGGTCCCATTGACGCGGTGAAAGCGGCTATCCTCTCCCAGGTGAACCTCAGCGCCAAGGTGCTGGATTACGATGAGCACGCCCTGACCCAGGGCTCCAAGTCCAAGGCGGCGGCTTATATCCACATGGTGGATCTGGATACCGGCCGCACCACCTACGGCGTGGGCGTCAGCTCCAACATTACCCGGGCTTCCATCCGGGGGATCTTCAGCGCCCTGAACCGCCTGTTCGGCAAGAGAAAAGCATGAAAGCGGTGATTCAGCGGGTGGCCCATGCCTCCGTGCAGGTGGACGGGGAGACGGTGGGGGCCATTGGCCCTGGTTTCCTGGTCCTCCTGGGGGTCGGGCAGGAGGATACCCGGGAGGATGCGGCGCGGATTGCCAAAAAGATGGCCGGCCTCCGGATTTTTGCGGATGCGGAGGGAAAGACCAATCTGTCCCTGAAGGATGTGGGTGGCGCCGTGCTGGTGGTTTCCCAGTTTACCCTCTACGCCGACTGCCGGAAGGGCAACCGGCCCAGCTTTGTACACGCGGCAGACCCGGAGATGGCCCGGGAGCTTTACGAATACTTTGCGGCTTGCTGCCGGGCGTATGTACCCCAGGTGGAGACCGGCGTTTTCGGCGCACACATGAAGGTGGAGCTGCTGAACGATGGTCCTTTTACGGTGATATTGGAGTAAAAACGTATGACAAGAAACGAGTTTCTGGATATTCTGGAGAGCAGCCAGAGAGGGGAGCTGCCTCCCGCGGAGGTGGAGGTCAACCTGCGCTACTACCGGGAATATATTGCCGGGGAGGTGGCCAAAGGCCGGTCGGAGCAGCAGGTGCTGGAGGATCTGGGGGACCCGCGGTTGATTGCCCGGAGCATCCTGAATGCCGCCGGTTCTGCCGGAAACCGGAACTGGGAGGAGGCCGGACGGGAAAGCCGCCGGCCGGAACAGCGCGCCCGGGGAGGACGTCGAAATGGAAGAAATTCCCAGGGAGGCTCCTGGAAATGGATCCTGCTTCTCCTGGTGGCCATGCTTTTGATCCTTTCCCTGGTCACCCGGATGATTTTCCTGGTGCTGCGGATGCTGCTCTCACCGGTTTTCTGGATTTTCATTGCGCTGGCATTCGGCGCCGGATACTTTTTCCGCCGGCGCTAAGCGAATAATTCTTCCTCCGGTTGGGATACTAATAGCGTACCCCAATTTGATCTTCAGGAGGTAGAAAAAAGGAGTACAGAGAAAAGAACAAGACCGAGAATAGAAGCCAGAACTGTGACAACCGCACGCAGGACTGCCACAACCGCAGCGAGCGGGAATTTTAAGACTGGCCGATCACAGATGGCAGAGAGGGCGTTCTACGGGAAACCGCGGAACGCCCTCTTTCCGTCATTTTATTCCGTGGGAAACACGGCAAGATTCCCGGGATAAGTGCCTTGACAGGATGGTCTACATACTGTAGATTAAAATTAGTCTACAATATGTAGAATGGAGGCGCATTCCATGGCAGAGAGAAAACTGGGCACGGTGGAGGCCCGCTTTGCGGATTTAATCTGGAACAATGAACCCCTGCCCTCCCGCCAGCTGGCAAAACTAGCGGAGCAGGAGCTTTCCTGGAAGAAATCCACCACTTACACGGTGCTCCGGCGGCTGTGTGACCGGGGGATCTTCCAGAATCAGGATGGGGAGGTGCGCTCCCGGATCTCCCGGGAGGACTTCTACGCCATGCAGAGCGAGCAGTTTGTGGAGGAGCATTTTCAGGGCTCCCTGCCGGCTTTTCTGGCCGCCTTCAGCAGCCGGAAAAAGCTGACCGGGCAGGAGATAGAGGAGCTGCAGCGGCTGATCGACCAGATGAGGGGGTGAGGGGATGGTTTCGGCGGTATTTATCCGGATTTTGCAGATGAGCCTGGCCGCGTCAGCAGCGATTGCGGCGGTGTGCCTGGCCCGGCTGCCTCTGCGGCGGGCACCCAAGAAGATTTCCTGTGCCCTGTGGGCGGTGGTGCTGCTCCGGCTGCTGCTCCCCCCCCTTCCCTGCCGCTTGGGTTTTCGGTGATTCCGGATTCCTGGGCGGAGGGGCAGTGGGCGTCCGAAGGGCTGGACGGCTATGTGGGGGATATCCGGATTTTTCATGACAGCACACCGGAATATCAGGTGCCGGTGGCAGCCGGAGAAGGGGGCTCCTATGTGGTCACCGCCGGGGATGGCCTGGGAGAGCCGGAAACACTGGGGGAGGTCCTCTTGCCGGTCCTGGCCGGCGTCTGGCTGGCCGGAGTCTTGGGGATGCTGGGCTACAGCCTTTTTGCCTGGCTCCGTCTGCGCCGGAGGCTGGCGGAGGCGGTTCCCCTGCAGGACCGGATCTTTCTCTGTGACGGCATCCCGGCACCCTTTGTGATGGGCATTTTCCGCCCAGCCATTTACCTTCCCTCGGATCTGACGGAAAAAGAGCAGGAATACGTGCTGCTCCATGAGAACGGCCATATCCGCCGGAGGGACCCGGCGTGGAAGGCCCTGGGGTATCTGGCCTTTGGGGAGGGGAATCCCAAGGCCAGAATCCGCCGCCTGAGCCGGTGGGCCTGACCAACCGGGAGCTGGAAGCCTGGACACCGGTGGAGGAGATGGCTGACCGGTATACGGTGCCGGAAATCACCGATGCCCGGATCCTCCGGGTGGAGGAAAACAACTTATATCTGGTGTTTCAGACCGAGGACGGGGGAACCTATCTGGGATACGGATGGGAAGATCCGGACGGCGGCATGGACAAAACAGCGGACAGCACCCGGCTGCGGCGGCTGTACCGGCTGGAAAACCAGACCCAGAGAAACAGCTTTGACATAGGTTTCTTTAACCTTTCCCTGGAGGAAACGGTGGGCCAGGAGGTGGATTCCTTTGCCTATCACACCAGCCGGGAATGGCCGGACCGTTGCGTCATCGGTTTCCGGACCTGGCCGAGAGCCGGCGGTGAGTGGAGCGGCCTGGGATTTGGAGTCTTTTACAAATGGGAGCAGGGGGATCACGCCGGGTACCGGCTGCTGGAAGCCCAGGCGTATGCGGATGCCCTGGGGGAAAACACGTATGAGATTTTGTTTGTCTCCCACCCGCAGGTGGAGCAGGTGGTTCGGGTGGCACAGGATGGCACCGAATACATGCAGTCAGCGTCCGGCTCTCTTTCCGTGCTGCTGTTCCCTGCCGGGGAGGAGGCGGCTGCCTGGCGGTTTTACGGCACGGACGGGCTGCTGTGGGAGGGGATTCCGGAACGGTAGCGTGGGGGAAGCGGCAGTGTCACGGAAGCCGCACGCCAATGCGCTTGCTCCCCTCCGGGCGATAGAACTTTTTCAGGAATTCCCAGGCGGCCCGGCTTTGCTCCGGAATGGCGCCGTGGGGCATGTTCTTCATGACCGTATAGCCACTCGCTCCACGCCGTCCGGCCCGCAGTAAATCTCGGTGTAAAACCGGTTGCCGGATTGGTAACCATGCTCCGGGGTGTAGTAGTTGGCGGCAGTGCGGATTTGATCCGGCTGCCCGGAAACACAGTGGTTGGCCCGCAGCATGGGCAGCAGCTCCGCCTCCCGGTCTGCCGGGCCGGTGGTGGCATCCCGGTCGCCGACACAGATGAAACAGGGCAGCTCATAGCCGGAGTCGGAAAAGGCGGGGGCAAAGGGTTTCGGTTGAATGATCCCGGCGGCTGCCGGATTTACCGGCCCATTCCAGGGGAAGAGGCCGGCAAACCATTCCTGCCGGGTGGTCCCCACCTCCCGGGTAATGGCGGCTCCGTTGGAAAAACCGGTCAGGTAAACCCGGGTGGAATCCAGCCGGTAGTCCGAGCAGATTTGCCGGATCATGGCGCCAAAGGCTTCCAGAACCCGGTCCAGCTGCCAGATGTTCCCGGGGGAATCCGGCAGGGCAGCACAAATTCCGGGGTTTCATCGGCCAGGGTATCCCAGCCGTTTTTGGTGGCAAAGAGCCAGGCCGGCTCCCCGCGGCCATGGACGCTGAAAACCAGCGGCAAACCCGCTGCCTCCTCCGGGGCGCCCAGCATCCACAGGCAGCTGGGGATCTGGCAGTTTTTTCGGCAGTAGCCTTCCGAAACCTGCGGAACCAGCCAATGGCTGGAGGTATTCTGCCCCGCCGCAAAATGGCGGGGAGCGCCGCCCACCAGGGCTGCCGCCGCAAAACGGTTGGGGTGGGCCACCAGGGAGTCGCCGGCAAAGTCAGCGCCGTCCCCGTATCCCACCAGGTAGATCAAGGTTTCCCAGCACCACAGCTTGCTGCCGCGGCCTAAGAGGCTGTGGCCGTTGCGGGAGGGGAACTGGTTCCGCAGGGCGTCATAGAGCTGTCCCGGCAGATCCACATCTTCCTGCTGCCAGCCGGCAGGGGCAATGGGGATCACCAGCACCGCCCCGTCGTACTCGGCCAGGGCCTGCCAGCCGGAGCTCTGGGCAAAGCGGCTGGCCTGTTCCCGGCTTCTGGCCTGGTCCGAGGGGGGAAAGACCAGGAGAAATTTGGCTGGATCGTAGCTGGTGCGGATGATGGGAAGCCCCAGGGTCACGTTAACTCCTTCCACGGCCTT
>CAZSAF010000042.1:0-5107 GCA_964604605.1 uncultured Lachnospiraceae bacterium | reverse complement strand
CTTTAAGGGGATGTGCCCCTGATCGTGATACATGCACACCACCATATCGTACCAGCCCCCAGTGCCTCTGGAAAAACGCTGTCCGGCGGAATGGGGCCTATGGCGCAGACCCCTTGGGCTTTGGCGGCTTCTATGGCCGGAGTGATCTCCTCCAGCTCCTCCCGCCCAAAGAGGCCGTTTTCTCCGCAGTGGGGGTTCAGGCCGGCCACGGCAATTTTGGGCTCCGGAATCCCCATATCCCGGCAGACCTGGTGGGCAATCTCAATGACCTCCAGAACCCGGGCCTTTTTCACCCGGTCACAGGCCTCCCGCAGGGAAACATGAGTGGAAACGTGAACCACCCGCAGGTCGTGGTGGGCCAGCATCATGGTGTACTTTTTGGTGCCGGTGTAGGTGGAGTAGATTTCCGTATGCCCGTCAAAGTGGGTGTAGCCGTCGGAACGTTCCCCCTGGTAGTATGCCAGGGCCTTGTTCATAGCCTCCTTGTTCAGGGCGTTGGTGCAGGTGGCATCCACCTCTCCGGCCAGGGCCAGTTGAATGACCTTCCGGACGCACTGGAAGGCCGCGTTGCCGCCCTCTATGCTGACCTGGCCAATGGGAAAGTGTTCCACATCCTCAATCAGGGGAAGGTGCAGCACGTCTATGGTTCCGGGGGTAAACAGCGCCTCCGGAACGGATGCACAGGGGTGGATGCGGATGTCCGGCCGATCCACAAAGCGGGTGGCCTGCCGGAGGATGTTGGCATCGCCCACCACCAGGGGGCGGCAGCGGTCATACAGATCCGCATGGGCCAGCGCCTTGACGGTGATCTCCGGGCCGTTTCCCGCCGGGTCCCCCATGGTAATGCCGATAATGGGCTTGGCTTCCATCGGTTGGTTTCCTCCTTTCTGCGGTATGCCTTTTGGGCATACTGTGATTTCCTTAACACATGCCTTTGGCAGCGTTCTCCACCAGGACCTTTTTCAGCGCGGCCATGCCCTCCTCCGGTACCTGGTTAAAGGGAGCCAGGCATTTTCCTACGTTGTATCCCAGCAGGGCCACCGCGGTTTTGACAATGGTGTTGGGGTTGCCATATTGGAAGCAGGCGCGGAAGGAGGCAATGCCGCCGGTCCCGCCGGCCAGCAGGCTGCAGCGCCCTTCAGGAACAGCTTATCTATTTTCTTACCGCCTGTTCCAGATCCCGCTGCGCTCCAAACACGCCGGCATCCGGTCCTTTTGCGAGGCGGAGGCACGGCACCTGCTTGCCGGCAGCTTCTTACAAGTCAGCGGCTCCATGGGAGCCCTGGCCTCCCGGCTGCAGGCCATTGCAGAGGCCCAGCAGCCGGTGATAATCCTGGGGGAGCTAGGAACCGGAAAGGAACAGATTGCCCAGGCGTTGTATCTGAGCAGCCCCCGGACCAACGCCCCCTTTGTAGTGGCGGACGGTGCCCTGCTGGCGGAGAAAAGCTGGGAATTCCTGCTGGCCCAAGATGCCTCCCCCCTGAATGCTCTGGGATGCCCTCTGTATTTTTCGCATCTGGAAGCTCTGCCGGAATCCCACCTTGCAGAGCTGCTCTCAGCCATTGGGGAGACCAACCTGGCCAAGCGGATCCGGCTTCTGTTTTCCTGCGATTATACGGAGACGCAGCCGTTTCCGGATTCTGCGCAGCGGGTGATTTCCTGTTTGGGCTGTATGACACTGTATTTGCCGGCTTTGCGCAGCCGGGCTGATGAGATCCCCTCCCTGGCCAGCCTGTACCTGGCCAATTTGAACATGGAGCTGGGGAAGCAGATCATTGGCTTTGACCCCAAGGCCACCGAGTTCCTGCAGCGGTATGACTGGCCCAATAATTATACCCAGTTCCAACAGGTGCTTTCCCAGCTGGCTGCGGAAACAAATTCCTCTTATATACGGGGCGCTGCGGTGGAGGAAATTTTGGCGCAGGAACGGGCCATGCGGAGCCCGGCGGCAAGCCACCGCCCGTCTGCCGATTCCCGCACCCTGGCCCGGCAGGTGCAGGATATTGTCCGCCAGACGTTGGAGGAATGCGGCGGAAACCAGTCTGCTGCAGCCAAGCGCCTGGGAATCAGCCGCACCACCCTGTGGAGGCATTTAAATAAGGAAGATGCGTTATAATTTTCCTCCTCCCCGCACCGGACAGGCGTCTCCGGCATAGGCTGTAACAGGTGGCAGATAGCCGCCGCAAGAGAGGAAGGTTTTTATGGTTGATATGTTGTCCGTCCGCGATCTGCGGCAAATGACCTTCCACCGGCGCCGCCGGCTGCTGGACTTGCGTGACCCCAAAGATTTCGCCGCCGGACACTATCCGGGGGCGGAAAACTACCCTTATGAGGACATGGAGGCCTGGAAGCGGCGCCTCCCGAAAAAAGCGGAATATGTTCTCCTCTGCGAACACGGAAGCACCGCCCTGCGGGCAGCCGCGGAGCTGGAGCGCCTGGGATACCAGGCGTCGGCCGTGGTGGGAGGCTACTCGTACCTGCAGTAAATCCGATTGGCGGTGAAAGCCGGATGGGGCTTTTGCCGGCCAGGAAAACCAAACGGGAACCGGTTGACAAAGAACCGGTTCCTGTTTATCATTAATAAAACGAAAAGATGCGAAGTTTACGGAGAGAGCGGGCGGAAACCGGCCTGGTTCCGCACCGGCTGCAAGGAGAGAGTATTGGAATACGAGTGGATTGCCCCCTGCCATTTTGGGCTGGAGGCTGTTTGTAAAAAAGAGATTGCCGACCTGGGCTACACCGTCACCCAGGTGGAGGACGGGCGGGTTACCTTCCGGGGAGGCCTGGAGGCGGCCTGCCGGGCCAACCTGTTTTTGCGCACGGCGGAGCGGGTGCTGCTGAAGGTGGCCGCTTTCCCGGCCCGCACCTTTGACCAGCTGTTTGAGGCGGTAAAGGCGCTGCCCTGGGAGGAATACATCCCCCAGGACGGAAAGTTCTGGGTGTCCAAGGCCACGTCCATCAAAAGCCAGCTGTTCAGCCCTTCGGACATCCAGTCCATTGTCAAAAAGGCCATGGTGGAGCGGCTGAAGCAGGTCTATCATATTTCCTGGTTTCCGGAGACCGGGGCGGAATATCCCCTGCGGGTGTTTTTCATTAAGGACACGGCCACCCTGGGGCTGGACACCAGCGGTGAGTCCCTGCACCGCCGGGGCTACCGGCAGATGGTCAGCAAAGCGCCGATCACGGAGACCCTGGCGGCGGCGCTGATTCTGCTGACGCCCTGGAAGGGGGATCGGATTTTTGTGGATCCCTTCTGCGGCAGCGGCACCTTCCCCATAGAGGCGGCCATGATGGCGTCCCATATAGCGCCGGGCATGAACCGGAGCTTCCTGGCGGAAAAGTGGGACAACCTGCTGCCCCGGAAGCTGTGGTATGAGGCGGCGGATGAGGCAGCGGACCTGGTGATCGAGCCGGAGCACACGGATATCCAGGGATACGACCTGGACGGGGATATGGTGCGGGCGGCCCGGGAAAACGCCCGATCTGCCGGGGTGGACCACCTGATCCATTTCCAGCAGCGGCCGGTGAGCCAGCTGAGCCATCCCAAGAAATACGGTTTCCTGTTTATGAACCCTCCCTACGGAGAGCGGCTGGAGGAGCGGGAAAACCTGCCGGAGCTGTACCGCCAGATCGGGGAGCGGTTCCAGGCCCTGGATTCCTGGTCTGCCTACATGATCACTTCCTACCCGGATGCGGAAAAGTATATGGGGCGGAAGGCGGACCGGAACCGGAAGATTTACAACGGCATGATGAAAGCCTATTTTTACCAGTTTTTGGGGCCTAAGCCGCCAAGGAGGAAACATGAAGGATAAAATAATTTTTGCCACCGGCAATGAAGGAAAGATGAAGGAAGTGCGGGCCATTCTGGCGGATCTGGGCATGGAGATCTTGTCCATGAAGGAGGCGGGGGTCTCTCTGGATATTGTGGAGGACGGAACCACCTTTGCAGAAAATGCGCTGATCAAAGCCCGGGCAGTGCACGAAGCCACCGGCGCCCTGGTGCTGGCGGACGATTCCGGCCTGGAGGTGGACTACATGGGCGGGAAACCGGGGGTTTACTCGGCCCGCTGGATGGGGGAGGACACTCCCTATACCATTAAGAACCAGGCGATTCTGGACCGGCTGGCCGGGGTGCCGGATTCGGAGCGGGGGGCCCGGTTCCGCTGTGTGATTGCGGCGGTGTTCCCGGACGGAAGCGAGGCGGTGACGGAAGGAGTCATTGAGGGCATCATCGGCCATGAATCCCTGGGGAAGGGGGGCTTTGGCTACGACCCTATCTTTTTCCTGCCGGAGCGGGGGATGAGCACGGCGCAGCTGAGCCCGGAGGAGAAGAATGCAGTGAGCCACCGGGGCAGGGCTCTGGAGGCCATGAAGCCGCGGATCCAAAAGTGGAAAGGAGAACACCAATGAGAGCATTGCTGATCAGTGACACCCACCGATATCTGAAAAACCTGCTGGAGGTGCTGGAGCGGGTAGGAGCCGTGGACCAGATCTTCCATCTGGGGGACGTGGAGGGGGAGGAGGAGACCATCCGCAGCCTGGCCGATGGCATTCCGGTGGAGTTTGTGGCCGGAAATAATGACTTTTTCTCCCATGAGAGCCGGGAAAAGGAGGTTATGCTGGGGGATTACCGGATTTTTATGACCCATGGGCACCACTATGGGGTTTCCACCGGGCTGAGCCGCCTGGAGGCGGAAGGGGTTGCCCGGGGCGCACAGGTGGTGCTGTACGGCCATACCCATCGGCCGGCCATTGATTATCGGGAAAAGTTGACGCTGATGAATCCGGGGAGTATCTCTTATCCGCGGCAGCCGGGAAGAAAGCCTTCCTTTGGCATGATTGAAATTGACCGTCAGGGAGAAATTCATTTTACCATCAATTGTTTGGAATAAAAAGGTTGACAACAGGGGAGTTTTATTGTATAATATTTCCTGCGTCTTGACGAGTAGACGGTACCCGGACGGGGTGTGGCTCAGTTTGGCTAGAGCGCCTGGTTTGGGACCAGGAAGTCGCAGGTTCGAATCCTGTCACCCCGATTCGTCATGTTGCCTGTGCGGGTGTAGTTCAATGGTAGAACACCAGCCTTCCAAGCTGGACACGTGGGTTC
>CAZSAF010000041.1:0-16110 GCA_964604605.1 uncultured Lachnospiraceae bacterium | reverse complement strand
TTGGATTTTTCTGGCAACGCAAAAAAGCCGGCAAAACTGCCGACTTTTCTCACTTTTATAGGGTCGTCCAAAACACTCTGCGAGGCTCACGCAGACTCACGGGCCTGCCTCTCCGCCCAGGAGAACGTTCTTTTACCGGTTCGCCAGCTCCTCCAGAATATCTTCCCAGGTCACCTGCTTTTCCACCATCAGCACCATGGCATGGTACAGGAAATCCGAGATCTCGTACTTGATCTCCTCCGGGTTGGGGTTCTTAGCCGCTATGACAATCTCTGTGGCCTCCTCCCCAATCTTCTTGCAGATCTTGTCCACGCCCTTGTCAAACAGGTAGTTGGTGTAAGACCCCTCCTTGGGATGCTGTTTCCGATCCTGGATCACCCCGTACACATCCTCCAGCACCTGGCGCAGGTTGGCCTCCGGGTAGGGATCCTCCAAAATCGGCCGGTAGAAGCAGCTGGTATGGCCGGTGTGGCAGGCAGCGCCGATCTGGGCTACCCGGGCCAGAATGGTGTCCGCGTCACAGTCCAGGGAAAGGGATTTCACATACTGGTAATGGCCAGAGGTAGCCCCCTTCTCCCACAGCTCCTGACGGCTGCGGCTCCAGTAGGTCATGCGGCCGGTGGCCAGGGTGCGCTCATAAGACTCCTGGTTCATGTAGGCCACCATCAGCACCTGGTCCGTCCGGTAATCCTGGACCACCACCGGCATCAGGCCGTCCGGCCCCAGCTTGAAATCATTCCAGGAAAAGGCCGCCTGGGGCTCCGGAAGCTGCTCCAGGCTGGTGATCACCTTGTCCGCCCCAAACCGGGCCGCCGCTTCCTCCTGCAGCTGGGTCTGCTCCGGCTGCAGCAGCACCCGCTTGGCCCCGGCGTACAGGAACTTTTTTACGTCCTCCAGCTTTTGGATATTTCCCTGGGCCACAAAGGGCACCGGCAGCTGCCGGGTCAGGTGGATCAGCCGGTCAATGTTGGCCTCGTGGGCTGCGTCCCCGGTGGAATCGTCCACCGCCACCACCACCTGGGCCTGCCGGTAGTCCTCCAGGTTCACCGGCTGGGAAAGGGTTAAGGTTTGTATCTTCATGGTCAATCCTCCATGCGAGACAGGGCCTCCCGCAGATCTATCTTTTTCTCATACAGGGACTTGCCCAGAATAGCGCCGGGGATCCCGGCCGCCTTCAGCTCCTCCAGGTCCGCCAGGGAGGAGATGCCACCGGAGGCGATGACCTCCAGGCCGGTGTTCTCCGCCAGCTTCTGGGTCATGGCCACGTTGGGGCCCTGGAGCATGCCATCCCGGGCGATGTCCGTGTAGATCACGGTGCGGACGCCCATGTCCTCCATCTGGCGGCACAGATCCACCGCCGTTCGGCTGCTGACGCTCTCCCAGCCCCGGGTGGCCACCAGGCCGTCTTTGGCGTCCACGCCCACAGCGATATGGGCAGCGCCAAACCGCTCCACCGCCTGGCGGACAAAGCCTGGGTCCTCCACCGCCTTGGTGCCGATGATCACCCGGAAAACCCCCAGCTCCAGCAGGGCCTCGATATTCTCCAGGCTGCGGATCCCGCCGCCCAGCTGCACCGGGATCTCCACCCGGCGGGTGACCTCCAGAATCGCTTCCTCATTGACCAGCCGGCCGGCCAGGGCCCCGTCCAGGTCCACCAGGTGCAGGAAAGAAGCTCCCTCCGCCGCCCAGTGTTCCGCCACCTTGGCCGGCGAGTCAGAGTAAACCTTCACATCCTGGAACTGTCCCTGGCGCAGCCGCACGCACTGGCCGCCTTTGATGTCGATTGCCGGATAAAGCTGCATATCACAAACTTCCTTTCGTAGAGAGTACATCCTGAATCCGGGGATCCCGGCTGGTGGCCTCATCCAGCGCCCGGGCAAAGGACTTGAACATGGCCTCAATTACATGGTGGGTGTTGCTTCCGTGGAACTCCTTGATGTGCAGGTTCATCTGGGCCGTGTAGGATACGGCGTAGAAAAATTCCCGCACCATCTCCGTCTCCAGCGCCCCCACCCGCTCTGCGGAAAGCTCCGCCTCATAGACCAGGTAGGGACGTCCGCACAGGTCCAGGGCCGTCAGCACCAGCGCCTCATCCATGGGCAGGATGGAGGAGCCGTAGCGGCGGATTCCCTTCTTGTCCCCCACCGCCTGGGCAATGGCGGTGCCCAGCACAATCCCCACGTCCTCCACCGTGTGGTGGGTATCCACCTGCAGATCCCCGTGGACCTTGACCATCAGGTCAAAGAAGCCGTGGCGGGCGAAGCTTTCCAGCATGTGATCCAGAAAGCCGATGCCGGTGTCCGCCTGGCAGCGACCGGAGCCATCCAGATTCAGGGTCAGCTGGATCTGGGTTTCCTTGGTGTTGCGGGTTATCTCCGCCTGACGCATATTCACTCCTCCTCCTCAAAACGCACGGCAATGGAATTGGCATGGGCGGTCAGCTGCTCCGCCCGGGCAAAGGTCTGAATATCCTGGGAAATCTCCCGCAGCGCTTCCCGGGAGTAGGAAATCAGGCTGGATTTCTTGATAAAATCGTCCACCCCCAAGGGGGAGAAGAACTTGGCGGTACCGTTGGTGGGCAGCACGTGGTTGGGGCCGGCAAAATAGTCCCCCAGGGGCTCGGAGCTGTAGGGCCCCAGGAAGATGGCCCCGGCGTTCTGGATCCGGGTCATGGTCTGGTACGGATCCCGGGTCACAATCTCCAGGTGCTCCGAGGCGATGGCGTTGACCGCGTCCACCGCATCGTCCATATTGTCCGCCACCAGAATGTAGCCAAAATTCTCCAGGGATTTTTCAATAATCTCCCGGCGGCTCAGGGTCTGCAGGAAGCCGTCCACCTCCCGGGAAACCTGCTCCGCCAGCTCCGCCGAGGTGGTGACCAGAATAGCGGAGGCCAGCTCGTCATGCTCCGCCTGGGACAGCAGGTCCGCCGCCACATACCGGGGATTGGCCGTCTCATCCGCCAGCACCAGAATCTCGCTGGGGCCGGCAATGGAATCCAAGCCCACGTAGCCGAACACCGCCCGCTTGGCCAGGGCCACATAAATGTTGCCGGGGCCGGTGATCTTGTTCACCTTGGGGATGGACCGGGTACCGTAGGCCAGAGCGCCAATGGCCTGGGCGCCGCCGATCTTATAGATCTCCGTGACGCCCCCCTCCCGGGCCGCCGCCAGCACCTGGGGGTTCACCTTGCCGTCCTTTCCCGGCGGTGTCACCATAATCAGACGCTTCACCCCGGCCACCTGGGCGGGGATCAGGTTCATCAGCACCGAGGAGGGATAGGCGGCCTTGCCGCCGGGCACGTACAGGCCCACGCTCTCCAGGGGGGTAATCCGCTGTCCCAGCATCACCCCATCCTCCCGGGTGGTAATCCAGCTGTTGCGCACCTGGTGCTGGTGGTAGGAGCGGATGTTCTCCGCTGCCCGCCGCAGCACACGCAGGAACTTCGAGTCCACCTGGCTGCAGGCCTCCTCCATCTCCTCCGGGGTGACCCGCACCGTCTCCGGGGTCAGCTTTACATGGTCAAATTTTTCCGTATAGGCAAACAGGGCCTCGTCCCCTATTTCCCGGATGTCCGCCAGAATCTGGTTTACCGTGTCCGTGTAGGACCCGTACTGGAAGGTGCTGCGCTTCAGCAGGTTGGTCAGAATCTCCTCCCGGGTCTCCGGGGTCAGTTTTACCGTTCTCATGTCAGTGCTCCTCTCAAATCCTGAATCATCTGGGTGATCCGCTGGTTTTCCATCTTCATGCTCACCTGATTCACCACCACCTTGGCGGACAGGTCACAGATTTCCTCCAGCACCTGCAGGCCGTTCTCCTTGAGGGTGGTCCCGGTCTCCACAATATCCACAATCACCTCGGAGAGGCCCACAATGGGTGCCAGTTCTACGGAGCCGTTGAGCTTGATGATCTCCACGGTCTGGTGTTTGCGGTTGTAAAAATAATCCTTGGCAATCACCGGATACTTGGTGGCCACCCGGATCAGCTGGTGGTGCCGCAGCAGCTCCGCCGCCTCCGCCGGCCCCGCCACACACATCCGGCATTTGCCAATGCCCAGATCCAGCACCTCGTACAGGTTCCGTCGCTCCTCCAGGATCGTATCCCGGCCCACAATGCCAATGTCCGCGGCGCCATACTCCACGTAGGTGGGCACGTCCGAGGCCTTGGCCAGGAAAAATTTCAGCTTCAGCTCCTCGTTGGTAAAGATCAGCTTCCGGGTATCCGGATCTTCCATCTCCGGGCAGGTGATGCCCACCTTCTTCAATAGGCCCATGGCCTGCCGGGCCAGACGCCCCTTGGCCAGCGCAAAGGTAATGTATCTCATTTTGCCTCCTCCTATTCCGCCTGGCCGCCGCGGCCTGCCGACTCACTGGAAATGCTCTGTGTGTTTTCTTTCGCCTCCGGCCCAATGAAAATGTTCCGGGGCTCCTCCGCCCCCTCTGCCAGATACAGAATGGCGCGGATCCGGTTCTGCGCTGCGTAATACCGGTACTCCTCCAGGGGCTTCTCCTGCTCGGTCAGCACAATCTTCTCCCCGGCAGCCCGGCGCTGTACGCTCAGGGCCACCGCCTGCTCCCGGCAGGAGGGCTGGTACAGGATCATGGTTTCCTCCCAGGGCAGCGGCTCCGCCAGCTTCTGGCGCATCATGGCGTTCATCAGCGTATCCACGGAAATGCCGAAGCCCACGGAAGGGGCGTCCTTGCCAAACTGGACCATCAGGTTGTCATAACGGCCGCCGGTGACCACGCTATCCCCGGTGCCGTAGGTATAGCCCTTAAAGATGATGCCGGTGTAATACTGGTATTTGCCCAGCATACCCAGGTCAAAGGAGATGTACCGGTCCACCCCGTAACATTGGAGCAGGCGGAACAGCTGTTCCAGCCGGTCCACCGCCGCCAGGGCCCGTTGGTTCTGGGTCAGGCTCCGGGCCTTTGCAAAAACCTCCTCCGCCTGGCCAAACAGCTGGGGCAGGGCCAGAAAAGCGTCTGTCAGGCTGTCGGTAAGCTTCTGGGCACCCAGCAGTTCCTCCACCCCAAAGAAGTTTTTGGATTCCACCAGATCCCGCAGCTCCGCCGCCGTCTCCGGCGCCATCCCCGCTTCCTGCAGCAGGCCGTTGAAGAAATCCACCTGGCCAATCTCCACCTGGAATTCCGTGAGGCCGGCGCTTTTCAGGCAGTCCACCACCAGCGCCACCACCTCAGCGTCCGCCGCCAAGGAAGCGTCCCCCACCAGCTCCACGCCGGCCTGGGTGGTCTCCCGCAGCCGCCCCTGGTAGCCGGAGTGGTTGATAAAGGTGCTGCCCAGATAGCTGAGGCGGATGGGAAAGGTCTCAGCGCCGTAGTACTTGGCTGCGCACCGGGCCACGGAAGGGGTGAAGTCCGGTCGCAGCACCAGGGTTTCCCCAGTGCGGTCAATGAGCTTATACAGATCCCGGGAGGCCACGCTGCCCCGCTCCGCATTAAAAATATCAAAAAATTCAAAGGTCGGCGTCTGGATCGGATGGTATCCGTAACGCGAAAAAGCGGCCTGGATCCGGCCGCACAGGGCTGTTTTTCGGGCACACTCATCGTTGTAGTAATCCCGGACCCCCTCCGGGGTGTGCAAAAGCTGTATCATGACAGCGGTTCCTCCTGTTCTATGGCGCCTGCCGGCGCCTTCACTTTACTCTGCTAATGTGATAGCAGAGTAAATTATACAGAGAAAGCTCTCCCTTGTCAATCTTTTTTTGCTGTAAATGTAGGGGGCATTTCACAGGATCGAATCTCTCTCCAGCAGATCCTTCTGCAGGGCTTCCAGAAAATGCACCGGAACCCCATTTTTTTCCTCCACCCGGTAGCTCTTGTCAATCTCCTGGTAGGTGAAGCTCTTGCGGCCTCCCTCCTCCGCCCGCTGCCAGAACCGTTTCACCTCCGCCAGCGGCAGGTAGTAGATCTCATCCCGGTGGGTCAGGTGGAGCAAAATAAAGGCAATCCCTTTCTGGGCCTCAAACTCCTCCATAAACCGGATCTGGTGGGCATGGATGTTGGCCAGGGGAACCGTGTCCTCCTGGCATTCCTTGGCGTCAAAACAAACCGGAACCCCCTGGACCACGCCGATATAGTCCACCGTACTCTTCTGATCAAAGTAGGCCAGGGTGATATGGCGGCTTTCCTTGTCGATATTGATGGGCTTGATGGGAGTGGGAATTTTCTGGATCAGCGCCAGATGCCCCGCCCGGTATTTTTCCAGTGTCAGATTGATCAAATCCTCCAGGGCCGAGCCCCGGAGCCCTCTGGTTCCCCAGGTAGCCACAACGTTCCCCCTTCCGTGTTTTTTACGGCATCTGCCCCGGAATCACCGGCATCCCCAACTTCTGCAGTGCCTTCCGGAAATCCGCCGGCAGCGGTGCCTGAAACCGGCGCCCCGCCAGCTGGGGCAGGCCGGGCAAAGAATCCGGGAAGCCCAGCTCCCAGGCGTGAAGCATCTGCCGTGGAAATTCCGGGCGCCCCAACGGCTGTCGGCTGCCATGTCCACCAGCAGCCGGGCCCCCTTCCTGCCGGGTGCGGTGCGCCGCCGCAGCCGTTTTCCGGCTCCCCTGCCCGTACTTCCGGTCCCCCAGAATAGGATGGCCGATGGAAGCCAAGTGGGCCCGGATCTGGTGGGTCTTTCCGGTGATCAAGTGCACCCGCAGCAGGGTGGCCCCATCTCCCTCCGCCACCGGTTCGTAAGCCGTACAGATGAAAGCACTGCCCTCCGCCGGCCGGGCAGATACCGCCACCGTATTGGAAGCGGCGTCTTTCCGCAGATACCCTTCCAGCCGCTGTGCCCGCAGGCCAGTACCCCGGACCAGCGCCAGGTAATACTTCTCCAGAGAACGCTGCCGGAACAATTCCGAGAGGGTCTGGAGGCCCCGGATGGTCTTGCCGGCGGCCTCCAGACCGCTGGTGTTCCGGTCCAGCCGGTTGCAGACGCCGGGGCGGAACACCGCCAGATCCGCCTCTGTCATCTGTCCGCTGGCCAGCAGGTAGGCAATCAGGTGCTCACATAGGGATACATCCCCGGCCTCCGCCTGCTGGGAGAGCATCCCCGCCGGCTTGTTCACCAAAACCATCTGGCCGTCCTCGTAAAGGATCTCCAGATTTGCCGCCGGCTGCGGCTGCCCGGCACCGGACAGCTTCCCACCGAACTTTTCCAGGGTTTCCTCGGACAGAAAAAGGCGGACGGTATCCCCCTCCGCCAATTTTTCCGAGCCGTCTGCCCGGCTGCCGTTAAGCGTAATATTCTTCTTGCGCAGCATCTTATAGAGAAAGCCCTTGCCGGCCTCCCGGAGGTACTTCCCCAGGAATTTGTCCAGCCGCTGGCCGGCCTCCCGGCCGCTGATCCGAATTTCCCGCATATTGCTCCTTTTGTATTTCCCGTATGTTGCTCTTTCCATGGCTTTGCGGGCAGATCCCACCCCGGGAGCGTTCTTTACATGGATCGGGAGATCACCGCTTCACGGGCCAGCTGGATCCGCTTCTTCTCCGACTCGCTCTCCGCCGGCTCCACCTGGTCAATCCGTTCCAAGAATTCCTCCCAGTTGCCGAACACCTTGATCCGCATGGGGACTCCCCGGCGCTTTAAGGTATCGTTCACCGGAATCTCCGCTGCCTCCGGCCGAAACCGCTTGCCGCAGTAGGAGGACCAGGCCACAATCCCATTTTTGTAGATCACCGCAAACTCCACCGGCATCCGCTTTCCCTTGTCGTCCACCAGCACCAGATCGCTCAGGAGCATCCCCGCATTCTCAAAGTTCCCCAGCATGGCATGCTTGTCCGCCGGGGCTGTGTGAAACTTGGCAAAGGCTGCATAAGCCACAAAGGCGTTGGCTGTGGGAATGACCATCAGCATGGCCGGAATCAGCAGCCAGTTCCGCTCCAGAAGCAGGTATCCCAGGGTCATCAGCGCCAGCACAATCAACCCGCCAATCACCGTCTTGATCAGCTGGGCTTTTTTGTGGGCGTCAATATATCCGTACCGGCCTCTGGCATCGTCGTTGTTTTTCATTGTGTAAACCGCCTTATCCCTGGTAAGCCAGCACCGCCGTCTGGGCCGGCATGTCCGGCGTCAGCTCCAGGATATTGGTCTCATACTTCACCACATCCGTCCGGTATTTCAGGAAGGCGTCCAGGGTTCCGATCACCGGGTAGCCAAACGTTTCCGTGCGGTAGTGCATGGGGACCACCACCCGGGGCTGCAGATCCTCCACCATGGCCTCAATGCCGTCCGGCTCCATGGTAAAGTGACCGCCCACCGGCACCAGCACTACGTCCAGATGGTCCAGGGCTTTTTTCTGCTCCTCGTTCAGCGGGCAGCCGATATCCCCAAAATGGGCAATCCGCAGCTCCCCGTTGTCAAACACGTGGATCAGGTTCATGCCACGCTTGGTGCCGCCGGCGTCATCGTGGGGGCAGGCCACCTTGGTGATCTGGAACGGGTTTGCCTGCTCCGTCTCCCGGACGGTGATGGCCTCCACATAGTTGTGATCCCCGTGGGTATGGCTGCAGATCACCTGGTTGGCCTCATCCCGCAACGGGGCGTATCCCGGCACATTGCCGTCCTCATAAGGGTCCACCACAATGGAATATCCGTCCTGCTCCAGCTTAAAGCAAGAATGTCCGCGCCAGGTCAACGTCACTGTTTTGCTCATTTTGCTACCTCCTGTTTTTCCAGCACTTCGCTGTAGTCCATAATAAAATCGTCGGCAAGCCGGCGTTTTTCCTCCTCCGCACTGGCGGCCCACCGGTCGTAGACCGAGCAGACCCACATACCGGCGCTTTTCCCGGCCTGTATGCCCGCCGGCACATCCTCAAAGACCAGGCAATGTCGGGGTTCCACCCCCAAATCCTGGGCCACCCGCAGGTAAATGTCCGGCGCCGGCTTTCCTGCCGCCACCTCACAGGCGGTACGCACGGAGGCAAAGTAACCGGTCAGCTCCTGCCCCTCCAGCACCGCATCCACCAGCTGCCGGGAGTTGCTGGTGGCAATGCCCATGGGAATCCCCTGTTCCCGCAGCTCCTCCAGGAACTCCCGGGCAAAGGGCTTCATGGGCACCTGGTACCGATATTTCTCGTAGGCCATCCGGTTCCACTCCGCCTTGATCTCCTCCAGGGAATCCGGCAAGGAAAAGGTTTCCTTGAAATACACCGCCGTCTCCGAAAAGCTCATGCCCTCAATCTCCCGCTGCAGGCCCGGCGGCAGGGAAAGGCCGTAGCGGCCCAGGTATTCCATGTCAATCTGACCCCACATCCACATGGAGTCCACCAGGGTTCCGTCCAGGTCAAACAAAACCGCCTGGATTTCTTTTTTGGGTATCTTCATTGCCATCTCCATCCAGGATTGTACTTATTTTTCAGGGTGTCTTTGTTCCTCTTGGCCCACCCCAGGGGAAAGCCGTCTGTGCAGACCAACGTCCAGCCATCCTCCCCGGCCCGTGGAACGCCGTCGCAGGTCACCGTCTCCCCTTTCAGGTAGCGGATCACCCGCCCGTCCTCCGACGGATAATCCACCCAGAAAAGGGCCTCTTCCTTCCGCAGGGCCATCGCCAGCGCCTGGGAGGGCTCCGTGCGCCCTTTTTTCCGGCTCCCCAGCAGCAGGCCGGTACGTAGATGGCGGATGCCCCTCTTCCGGGGAAGCCCCTCCGGCAGAATGTACAGGCAGTCCCGCTCCTCCGTCACCGGCAGCTGCTGCCATTTCTCGGCCAGAAGCCCGGCCAGATCCGGCGCCGCCTCCGCCAGTGGGCGGCTGTGGGGCGCTCCATTGGCCAGCCTGCCGCCGTCCAGGGCAGAGAAGCCGTCATCCGAAGCCGCACATCCGCCGCTTTTCTCCTTTTGCAGCAGCGCCAGGAAGTGCCCTTCCCCCCGGACCCGCTGGGGCCAGATCCGCAGGGTCCCCGGCATCTGGCCGGGAGAAATCCCGTGGGCCGGCTCCGGGGTGGCCAGGGAAAGCTCCGAGAATCGCTCCAGCAGCCAGCGGATGTTCTCCTCATCCTCCTCCGGAGAGAAGGTGCAGGTGGAGTAGAGCAGCAGGCCGCCGGGGCACAGCATTTTCACCGCCTGCTCCAGGATCTGCCGCTGCACCCCCTGGTAATAAGACGGCCCCCGCCGTTCCCAGTCCCGGATCAGGGAAGGGTCCCGGCGGAACATGCCCTCCCCGGAGCAGGGGGCATCCACCAGGATTTTGTGAAAGGCCTCCGGATAGGCCGCCGCCAGCTTCTCCGGCGACTCCGCCGTCACCAGGCAGTTGGCAATGCCAAAAAGCTCCAGGTTTTTCACCATGGCCTGGGCCCGGGAAGCGCTGATATCGTTGGCCACCAGCACACCGCTGCCGCACAGCCGGGCTCCCAGCTGGGTGGACTTTCCCCCCGGGGCGCCACACAAATCCAGCACCCGGTCCCCCGGCCCCACTGGAAGAATGGCCCCCGGCGCCATAGCGCTGGCCTCCTGCAGGTAGTAGAGGCCTGCGGCATAGTAGGGGTGCCGCGCCGGGTTTTCCACTGCGGCCTCCCCCTCTTTTTCCGGAAAATCCCGATTTTCCTTTATATAATACCCCTCCGGGCACCAGTCCACCCCTCCGTCCAGGAAGGGCAGCCGCCGGGACAGCTCCTCCGCGGAAATCTTGGCCGTGTTGACCCGCAGGCTCCGCACCCGCTCCTCCGCCAGGCTGTCCCGGTAAGCCGGGTATTCCTCCCCCAGCAGGCGCTGCATCCGCAGCTGGTATTCCCTGGGCAGTTCCATATTGTTCTCCTATCTATGCCGCCTACATGGCCTCTTTCTGTTTGAGGAGATGCTCTGCCCTCCCCTATCAAAGGATCCGCTACAACTCCTGAACGCCCTGCCTGGCCGCCACCAGGTCCAGCTTGTGATTGAACTCCTCCAGTTCCTCCAGAGTGCCGTTCCGGAAGAGTTCAAAGAACTCATTTTGTATATTCTCCATGGCGTCCCGGTTTTCAAATTTGTACAGGTTCTCAATGTTGCTCTTGATCTCGGAGACAATCCGCGCCTTGTTCAGGAACAAATCCTGGGCCATCACAATGTCATCCCGGATCATGGACATCTCCTTGTCCAGGCTGACCACCGCCTGGGCGGCGGCCAGCAGCCGCTGGCTCACATGCTCCGGTACGTTGCCGCTGTACTTGTACTGGAGGCTGTGCTCAATGGTGGCCCAGAAGTTCATGGCCAGCGTCCGGATCTGAATTTCCACCGGCACCGTCCGGGGGCCGTGAATGGTGGTGACCACATAGTGGACCACCAGATGGTAGCTCTGGTAGCCGCTGGGCTTGCTGTGGTGTACATAGTCGTTCTCCTCCACCACCTCCATATCCGGCCGCTCCCGAACAATGGCCGCCACTTTGTCAATATCTTCCACAAACTGGCAAATCAGGCGTACCCCGGCGATATCCGTAATCTTCTCCTCCATCTGATCCAGGGGAATGTTCTTCCGCCTGGCCTTATCCAGAATGCTGGAGACGGCTTTCACCCGGCAGGTCACCTGCTCAATGGGGGAATAGCGGCCGGCGGCCCGGTTTTCCTTGATGATGTGGTTGAATTTCACCCGCAGCTCCGCCACCGCCAGCTCATAAGGAGACAGAATCTCCTTCCATTTTTGAATTTCCATACTCATCCACTCCTTTATGCTCCCCTTCTACGGAGGCTGCCGTCAGGAAATCCGGCGCAGCATTTCCGTGAGAAAATTCCAGACTCTCTCCGCTGAGGAAAGGCTC
This sequence comes from uncultured Lachnospiraceae bacterium, assembly GCA_964604605.1. Classification (GTDB taxonomy): domain Bacteria; phylum Bacillota; class Clostridia; order Lachnospirales; family Lachnospiraceae; genus Pseudolachnospira. Next base: position 4,370 of record CAZSAF010000041.1, on the reverse strand, counting down.
AGCCGTTCTTTGGTGGAATGAATGTCCAAAATATCCGGCCCAAAGGCCACTATATCCAGCTGGGGCATCTTCCGGCTGAAAATGCCGCACTCCAGCCCTGCGTGCAGGCCCTCCACGACCAGCTCTTTTCCGGTCTGCTCCCGGTATACCTGGGCCGCCAGCTGCTGCAGGCGGGAATCCGGGCGGAGCGGCCAGCCGGGATAATCTCCCTGGAAAGTCAGAGAGGCTCCCGCTGCCTCGGTCAGCCGGCGGATGTTCTGCTTCAGCTGCTCCTTGTCCTCGTCCCGGGCACTGCGGGAGGCCAGCACAAAATGGAAACCGTCCTCCTCCGTGCGGATTACTCCTAGATTGGAGGAAAGCTCCACCATGTCCGGGATCTCCCGGCTGAATTCCAGCGGGCCGTCCGGCAGGTCCCCGATCAGCTGCAGCAGCCGCTCGCTTTCCGCTTTCTCCATCACCTGCCGCTCCGCCTCCGGCTGCCATGTCCAACGAAGGCACAGCTCCGGATCCGTAGAGCGCCAGGCCTCCACCAGCTGCCGCTGTTTTTCCTGCAAAAACGATTCCATTCCCTCCCTGGAACGGACGGAAACCAGCGCCGAGGCGGTGGAAGGGATGGCGTTGTCCGCAGAGCCGCCCTGGAAGTCCGCCAGCGCCCAGTTCCCGGGAAGCTCCCGCAGGAGTTCCGCCATCAGGCGGATGGCGTTGCCCCGCCGCTTATGGATTTCCGTGCCGGAGTGGCCGCCGGTGAGGCCGATGAGCTCCAGGAGCAGGGCCGGCTGCCGCTCCTTCTGCCAGGACGCCGGGAAGAACACTTCCCCGTGGGTGCCGCCGGCACAGCTGACAACCAGGTGCCCTTCCTCCTCCGAATCCATGTTGAGCAGATACCGGCTGGTCAGCCGGCTCATGTCCAGCCGGGCCGCCCCCAGCATGCCGATTTCTTCATCGGTGGTAAACACACATTCCAGCCGCGGATGGGAAAGGGAATTCGCGTCCAGCACCGCCAGAGCCATCGCCACCGCAATGCCGTCATCCCCGCCCAGGCTGGTCCCCTCAGCGTACAGGTAATCCCCCTGGGTCCGCAGCCGGAGGGGATCCCGGGTAAAGTCAAAGTCCAGCCCCGGCTCCTTCACCGCCACCATATCCAGATGTCCCTGGAGCATAACGCTGCCGTCCTGCTCCCTCCCCGGCGTGGCTTCCTTGACGATCACCACATTGCCGGCCTCATCCTGCCAGGCTTCCAGCCCCCGCTCCCTGGCAAAATCCATGCAATAGCGGCTGACGGCCCCGGTATTGCCGGAACCATGGGGGATCTGGCACAGCTCCTGAAAAAAGTCCCGATACGTTTTGTTCATACTGCCGTCCTTTCTGAAAGCGGATTTCTTCCCGAAGCGGTCTATTTGTCCGCTTTCCTGGATATATTGTACTCGAATAGATTCGATGATTATTCATCAAAGGGATTTCTATGAAACGTCTTGGTTCTGCCTTGCTCCTGTTTTTCTTTTTTGCCAGCCTGCTCTGTTTTCCCGGCCTCTCCATCTCCGGGGCCTCCGCCGGCATCCTCCTCTGGTTTCAGAAGGTGCTGCCGGTGCTGCTCCCCTTTATTCTGGCGTCCAGGCTGATGGCAGCCAGCCGGCTGATGGACCGTCCCCCCCCGCACCTGCGGGATGGTCATGGGATTTCTGTGTGGCTACCCCATGGGAGCGGTCTGGGCCTCCTCCCTGGTGGAAAACGGGCGGATTACCAGGCAAGATGGCCAGCGGATGCTGCTCTTCTGCAATCAGCCCATCCCCATGTTCCTCACCGGCTATATTGGCATCCAGTGCCTGGGGCTCCGGCAGGCCCTGCCCCTTTTGCTGTGCGCCTATCTGCCTTCCCTGGCCGTAGCCTTCCCTCCTACCGCTGGGGCCGCTGCCCCGGGCGATTCTCCTGGGCATCTGCGAGATGATCACCGGCACCGGCGTCCTGGGCGCTCTGAACCTGCCGCTCTCCCTGGCCGGCCCCCTCTGTCTGGGTCTGGCTTCCTTTGGCGGCCTGTCCTGCCTGGGGCAGACTGGCAGCTGCATACAGGGAAGCGGCCTGCGGCTGCTGCCCTACGCTGCCGAAAAAGTGCTGCTGGGCCTGGCATCCGCAGGATTGCTGTTTCTGTATCTCTCCCTCCCGGGGATTGGGCCAGCCGGCGCATAGAAGTGCGGCACAGACATGGAAAAGGCCTGCTCCCCGGCCCGCGCATTCCCCCGGACACAGAATAACAGGCTCTCCGTTTCTTCCGTACTATGTATTATTCCTCTTCTGCGCCGGAGCTGCTGGCCATGGAAATATCAATCTCCGGGCCATTGCTGCTCTTGCCGCCCTCCGGCAGGCTGGGAGCCAGCTCTTTCCGGTTGGACACAATTACATCATAGCTGGCCTGCAGCTGGTTCAGGAAAGACTGAAACCGAGCCTGGCTGTTCTCCACCGCATAGGAGAAAACCGACTCCAGCTGTTCCAGCTGATTATCCGTGTACTGCACAGCGCTTTCCCGCATGCCGTTGGCCTCCCGCACCGCATCGTCCAGAATTTTCTGGGCCTGTGCCTGGGCCTGCTGGATCACCTCGTCTGCCTGGGCATAAGCCTGCTGCATAATTTCATGCTGATCTACCAGCTCTGCCGTCTGCCGGGATGCCTCCTCCAGCATAGCGTCCGCATGGGCCTTGGCATCCGCCAGAATCGCGTCCTTGTTGGCGATGATCTTCTGGTATTTTTTGATCTCCTCCGGCGTGCGCAGCCGCAGCTCCACCAGCATCTCATCAATGACATCTTTTTCCACTACAATCCGCTTGCTATTGGAAAATGCCTGGGACTTACAGCTGTCCAAGTACATCTCGATCTCCCCGATCATCTGTTCAATTCTGCTCATTTTTGGGTTTCCTCCATCACTTTTTCTTTTACCAGCGGCAGAATGGCCTCCGGCACAAACATCTCAATATTTCCGTCAAAACAGGCCACTTCCTTTACAATGCTGGAGCTGAGATATGCATAGCGCAGGTTGGTGGTCAGAAAGATGGTATCAATCTCCGGGCACATGGCATGGTTGGTCTGCGCCATCTGCAGCTCGTACTCAAAATCCGTTACAGCCCGGAGCCCTCTCACCAGCACATGGGCCCCCACCGAACGGGCAAAATCCACCGAAAGCCCTTCAAAGGAGGTCACCTCTACATTGCAGAGATGGCCGGTCACACTACGTATCATTTTAACACGTTCATCCGCAGAAAACAACGCCTTTTTGTTGGGGTTGTGCAGGACGCCCACGATCAGCTTGTCAAACATTTTGGAGGACCGTTCGATGATATCCAGATGCCCCAGGGTAATCGGGTCAAAGCTTCCCGGGTAAATTCCCACTTTTTCTCTCACATTGTGCATGGATTTATCCTTCTTGTCTCCTTAAAAAGACATGTTTGTTGGTTTTGTACTCTTTTTCTCTCTCAGTGGAAAACCCATAGCGGGAGGCAAAGGAAAAATCCTCATCCTTCAGGGCCTCCGCCACCACCAGGGTATCCGCATCTGCCAGCGGCGAGTGTTCTAGGGCCGCCAGTACCTGCTCCTCCCAGCCCTTTCCGTAGGGCGGGTCCAGAAAAATAATGGAAAAAGGATTTCCCTCCCGGCCCAGCCGGGACAGCGCTCCCAAAACATCGGTTTCCATCAGCCGGGCCCGGCCATCCAGCCGGGTAAACTCCAGGTTGCGCCGGATACAGGCAGACGCCTTCCGGCTGCTCTCCACAAATACCGCCTCCGCCGCGCCACGGCTCAGGGCCTCAATGCCAATGCCCCCGCTTCCGGCAAACAGGTCTAAGAAGCGGCAGCCGGGAATATCCGGCTGCAGAATATTGAACAATGTTTCTTTGATGCGGTCCGTGGTGGGCCGGGTATCCCGGCCTGGCACCGTCATCAGATTCAGCCTTCTGGCTGATCCCGCAATCACTCGCATACTACTCCCTCCGGCAGCGCCCTTTTTCCTGCGGGCCTGGGCTGCCTGTCTTAGTTGCACCCGTAAAAATGCCGGGTGGCCCGATAGGCCGCCACGGAAATTTTTCTTCCGGTACTGCCCGGCAGGTTCATGGTCTGTCCCATCAGCCCCCGTCGGATTTTCCGGTAGAGAACCGGGTCATTCTCCCGCAGATACTCCCAGAGTGCTTCCTTCTTGATCAGATTCTCCCGGGTACCGGAACAGATGAGAAACACGGAGGAGACGGTCATCATAATCTCCAGGTAGCTCATCATATATTTCCGGAGCTTCTTGTCCGGCAGCTTCCGCAGCGGATAGGCGTCGATAATCGCCTTGGTCACCCGGATCTGCTGGTCAATCCGCTTGATCATGTTGGCCTCGTTCACCG
>CAZSAF010000040.1:13172-16339 GCA_964604605.1 uncultured Lachnospiraceae bacterium | reverse complement strand
TATAGCGGATTGCAGGTTCAGGGCACCGCTAACTCCCCGGCTGCGCGGAAACTTTGTGACTTTTTTTGATGCGGGCAAATTCCCGCTTTATTATTATACAGTCAGGAGCAGGGGGCTGTCAAATGCTTTTTTATTCAGAAAGCCCAGTCGCAAAGCAGAGGCGGAACGGGCTGCTTGCAGGCCGGCGGAAACAGTGGCCCCCGGCTGGAATCCATGCTATAATGTCCCCAAGGAGTTGTTATATTATATGAAGATTTGTGGTTTTCAAAAACTGACTCTTCTGGATTTCCCCGGGCATCTTGCGGCCACTGTGTTCACCGGAGGCTGCAATTTTCGCTGTCCGTTCTGCCATAACAGCGAGCTGATTCTCCCGGAAGATTTCATGGAGGAGGAAGAGATTCTGCAGACCCTGAAAAAGCGGGCCGGTATGCTGGAGGGCGTCTGCATTACCGGCGGGGAGCCCACCCTGCAGAAGGATCTCCCGCTTTTCTTGGAAAAGCTGAAGGCCATGGGCTATACGGTCAAGCTGGATACCAACGGTTACCAGCCGGCGGTCCTGCAGGAGCTGTGCCGCAGCGGCCTGGTGGATTACGTGGCCATGGACATTAAAGGGGCGCCGGAATCCTATGCTTCCATTGCCGGAATTCCGGAGCTGGAGCTCTCTCGGATTGAGGAGAGCGTCCGGTACCTGATGGGCCGGCCGGTCCCTTATGAATTCCGCACCACCGTAGTGCCGGAGCTGCACCGGGAAGAGGATTTTTCTGAAATCGGCGCCTGGCTGGCAGGAGCGGATGCCTATTACCTGCAGGCCTACAAGGACTCCGAGTATGTGTTGGACAGAAGATTTACACCCCCATCCAAAGAATGGATGGAGGTGCTGAAAGATCGTCTTTTGCCTTATATCCCCCACACCCAGCTGCGGGGTGTTGCGTAAATTTCCGTTCACACGGTATCCTGCGAAGCTGCCTCCCCACCGGAAGCAGGGGCGTCCGGATGTTCCGGCAGCGATCCCGCATCCGGCGCTGCGCTTTCCGGAACCATTCCGCCAACCGAAGCCACCGGCCCGTCCTGCCCAGAAGGCTGTTCCGTCTCTTCCCCGGGGGAAAGCCTTTCTTCCGTTTTGGGAAGCGCATCCGGCCCATTTCCGGAAGTTAACCGGTCTCCAGGCGTGTTCACCGGGTCCAGCTTTACCGGCTCCAGGCTTGCAGGCGGTTCCACAATGCCAATGGGTGTGCCGGCACGCACCAGTTCCTGTGCCTCCGTAATGTTCTTAGCCTGGCCGCTGGCAATGGCCCCCAGCAGAGCGTCCAGCTTTTCCTCCTGCAGAAATTCCTTTCCCAGCAGCGGCTCAAACCGCTCCGCCACCGTCATGGAAGCCCGGCGCAGCTTATCCCGGTACTCGGCCAGCTGCTCCGACGCATAGTTGAAATCATTCTCCAAGGTAGAGATTCGATCCTGGTTGTTGTCCGTGATTTCCTGGGCAATCAACACCTTACCGCTGCTTTCGAAATTGGTCAGGGCCGCTTGCTTCTGCCCTGCAATCTCTTCCTTGTCCTGCTCCAGCTTCCGGATTTCCCGGTCAAATTTTTCTAGACCGTACATATCCTCGTTTTTATCCTTCCGCACCGCATTCTGGATGGCCCGGATCTTTCTCTTGTTGGCCGCAATGGCGTTCCGGTTCCGGCGCCCTTTTCCCAGTGCTTCCAAATGCCGTACCTTCACCTGATTATTCAGGAAGAAATAAAGGCCGCCAAAAAAGAAAATGGCCACCAGATACAGCAGGATCAGCACCAGGGTGCTCTCCACCCCCAGCAGCCGGTACACCCCCACCGGCACTGCAAAAAAGCAGACTGCCAGGGTCAAAATCAGGATCAGGATTTCCTTGATCCCCCGGGTATAATACAGTGCGTAAAAGAACAGGGAGTTGCAGACGCCGGGCACCCGGTCCTGCCGGAAGACCGTCCGGATTTCCGTGTTCAGCCGCCGGTTCTCCTCCCGCAGGTCCGCGGTTTCCTCCGCAATCCGCTCCCGGATCCCTTCATTCTTGGCCTTTTCCCGCCTGCTGCGCACCTTTTTCAGGTGGGCCTGGACCTCCCCCATCTGGGTGTCATAGCTGTCGGTCAGCTCACTTTTCCGCTTGCGGATGGTCATCTCAATGCTGTCCGCCACCGCCCGCTTCTCCACCGCCAGCGCTTTTTCCAGGCGCTTGGTCTGCAGTTCCTGCTCGTCTGCCAGCGCCTGGGCCCGCCGCAGCTGGACCACCGCTGCCTTGGCCTCCTCCAGAAACGTAATATTATCTACACCCGCTTCCGCCATGGCGTACCTCCTCCGTACATGCTCAATTCTCCTCATCCCCTGTTTTCCAGCATAACACAAGAATCGGAGGATGTACAGGCGGACTTCCCATTTCCGCCCGATTTTACAGATTCTTTACCTTTCTTCGTCTTTCTTCAGCAGTTCATTATAGCAAACTGCTTCCGCTTTTACAAGCATTCCCAGCAGATCCATCGCCTATCCCCGCTGGAGACTTTCTTCACAGCCGAAGGCACTTCCGATACATTCCCGATACCTTTCTTATACATCTTCCCGGTATGGTAGAAGCAGAAAAATCCGCCTGTGCGCCGCACAGGCCGCCATTTCCGGAAGGAGAATTGCGATGAGGATCAAATCAAACACCCCCCTTGTACCGCGAGGCGCCGGCGCCGCCCTTGTTCTTGGCGCCTGCCAGCCCACTCCGGAGCAGGAGATTGTGGCCGGAAAGGACGGGGAACAGCTGGAATCCATTATTGCCGCCACCAACAGCAGCAATTCCACGGCAGCGCCGGAGCAGGAAACCGGCCCCCGCACCGCGGAGGAGTCCACCTTTACCGCCCGTTACACCCCGGAGGAGAACCTGACCTTTACCGTGGATGCCACGGTTACCGACTACCCGGGAAGCATGCCGGTCTATCTGGTCCAGCCCCATGAATTTACGCCGGAGGAAACAAAAGACCTGGCCGACTATTTTTTCCAGGGAAATACCGCCTACGAATCCCGGGAGATCATGACCCGGGAGGAAATTGAGGAGAGGATTCTGAGCCTGACCCAGTGGGCCAATGACACGGAAGGGCTTCTGGCCTGCGCCAACAACGAGGAAGAAGCCCAAAAGATGAAGGAGCAGTACGAAA
>CAZSAF010000040.1:0-13072 GCA_964604605.1 uncultured Lachnospiraceae bacterium | reverse complement strand
CCCGGAGGACTATGTTCCCCCGGAATGCGACTGGCAGTTCCACCCGGCCACCTACTTTGACGACGAGATAGCGGTCTCCGAACAGCTGTTCCCGGATGATATCTGCCAGGTAGACAAGGATTCTTTCATAAAAGCCACGGCAGAGCTGGAGGACGGCTCCGGCCGGATTGTGGCCCGGAACCACCCGGATGCCGCCGGCTACATAGCCCACAGCTTTTCTTACCAGTGGACGCCGGCGGATGGTTCCTACAAGGAGCTGGGCACCACCGGAACCCAGGAGGCGGCGGTGGACCTGGCCCAGACGGTCTTGGAAGATCTGGGAATGGCGGACCGCTGGATGCTGGACAGCGTCCAGCAGACGGAATCCGAGGATCCCCAGGAGAGCGGAAAATACGCCTTTGCCCTCAGCTATCTGCCGGCCATTGAGGGGGTGCCGGTGATCCCGGTTCCCTATGCGGGTGTGGACTGGGAGGAGGAAAACTACGCCCCGGTCTACGGGATGGAAACCCTGTATTTCTGGATTGCGGACGGCCAGCTGATCCGCTTTACCCGGGACAGTCCCCTGGATGTGCTCTCCACGGAAAACCAGGCGGTCAACGAGCTTTCCTTTGACCAGATTATGGAGCGATTTGAAACCCAGATGGCGGTGACCTACCCCTTAAGCAGCTTCCAGGCCGGCGGGGAAAGCCCCCACATTGAAGAAGTGGAAATGCGTGTGACCCAGGTTCGCCGGGGACTGGTGCGGGTGGCCATCCAGGACCGGCCGGACACCTATTACCTGCTGCCCGCCTGGACTTTCTATGGCTTCACCGGCTATCGGACCAACCTGCAGGACCAGGTGGACTTCGGCACCGGGATTCCCGGAGTGGAGCCCCAGGCCGATCACCTGCTGACCTTCAACGCCCTGGACGGCACGGTCATCGGAGCGGAGAAAAAGGATATTAATGGAAAGGGAGCGCTACAACACCTGCAACGCTCCCTTTCCATGTTTTTCTCAATCCGTTTTTGCGCTTGTCCTTTACTGGATGGGCTCAAAATCCACCGCGCCGTGCTTGCAGAGCGGGCAGATAAAGTCTTCCGGCAGCACATCCCCTTCATAGATGTAGCCGCACACCTTGCACACAAAGCCCTTCTTTCCCTCGGTCTGGGGCTTCGGCTTTACACTGGTCTGATAGTACGTGTAGGTCATGGTCTCCTTATCGCTCATAACCCGGGCCTCGGTAACAGAGCAGATAAACATGCCGTGGGTGTCCAGATCCACGTACTGCTCCACTTTCAGGGAGAGCACCGCGTTGATGTACTTGGGCAGAATCCGCAGCCCATTGTCCGAGCGGACCTCCACCCAGCCGGCAAACTTGTCCGCCGCCCGGCCGCTCTGGAAGCCAAAATTCTCGAACACCGAGAAAGGCGCGTCCACAGACAGGCAGTTGACATTCATGGCGCCGGTCTGCTTGATCACATGGTGAGAATAGTTGGCCTTGTTGATGGTCACCGCCACCCGGTTGGGGATATCCGTCACCTGGGAACCCGTGTTGACAATCAGGCCATTATCCTTCTTGCCGTCATTGCAGGTCACCACATACAGGCCGTAGCCAATGCGGAACAGGGCGGCCAGGTCGTTCTTATCCGCCGCCTCCGGGGACTGGGCAATGTACTCCCGGCACAGCTCCTCTGCCATGGCCTCCAGCTGATCCTTCGTCTCCTCCTTCACGGCGGACATAATCCGGACCGTGGTATCCAGCCAGGTGATCTTCTTGCTCTTGGCGAACATTTCCTTCATCACCTTAGCCGCCAGCGGGGACCAGGAACCGTTCTCAATGAGGCCGATGGTGCGGTTCTGATAGTTGCGCTCCGTCAGATGCTCAATGAAATCCCGCATAAACGGGAAGATGCCGGCGTTGTAGGTGGTGGTAGCCAGCACCAGCTTGCCATAGCGGAACGCGTTCTCCACCGCCTTGGCCATGTCCTCCCGGGCCAGGTCGCAGACCACCACCTGAGGGCAGCCCTTGGCCTTCAGCTTTTCCGCAAGAATCTCCACCGCCTTCTTGGTGTGTCCGTATACGGAGGTGTAGGCAATCATAACACCCTCTGTCTCCACCGCATAGGAGGACCAGATATCGTATTTTTCCAGATAATGGCCCAGATTCTCCATCAGCACCGGCCCGTGAAGCGGGCAGATGATGGAAATGTCCAGACCGGAGGCGGCCTTCAGCAGCGCCTGCACCTGCGGGCCGTACTTGCCCACAATGCCGATGTAGTAGCGGCGTGCTTCATCGTCCCAGTCTTCCTCCACGTCCAGGGCGCCGAACTTGCCGAAGCCGTCCGCGGAGAACAGCACCTTCTCCGTGCTCTCATAGGTAACCATGACCTCCGGCCAGTGAACCATGGGCGCGTACACAAAATTCAGCACATGGCTGCCCAGGGACAGGGAGCCCCCGTTTTCCGCCACCAGCTTGCGGTTTTCAATATCCATATCGAAGAAGTTGGCCATCATGGCAAAGGCCTTCTCCGTGGCCACCACCACCGTATCCGGGTAGGTGTTGACAAAATTCTGAATGTTGGCGGCGTGGTCCGGCTCCATGTGCTGCACCACCAGATAATCCGGCTTGCGCCCGTCCAGCACATTGGCCACATTGTCCAGCCACTCATGGGTGAAGTTCTGGTCCACCGTGTCCATCACCGCGATCTTCTCATCCAGGATCACGTAGGAATTGTAGGACATTCCGTTGGGAACCACATACTGACCCTCAAACAGATCCACCTGATGGTCGTTGACGCCCACATAACGGATGCTTTCCGTAACATTTGGCATAAGTTGAAACCTCCATTTTTTATTTCCAGTTATTTTGTTTCTCATGCCCTCGTCCATTATAGCAGAAAGGCCGTCCGGTGGAAAGTAGAGGCCGTCTTTTTTTTCACAGAATTTTATCGGATTCTTTCCTTCAATTCCTCCAGCAGCCCGTCACAGGCCGCCATCACCTGGCCAATCCCCTCCCGGGAAAGCCCCTCGTAGTGGATACCGCAGGCCACGGTGCAGGGGGCGCTCCAGCAGGCCGCCAGTTCCGCGGCCCATTTTTCCGTGATGGCCCCTTCCTTGTGGGTGCCAAAGGCCAGGGTCTGGGGCGGAAGCAGTGGCCGGGGAGCCGGTTCACCGGCCGCGCCGGCATTTTTCCGGCTGCCGGCACCCTCCGGCCCTCTGCCTGTCTTCCCGGCGTCCTCCGCCCCTCTGTCTGCCTTCCCGGCCCTCTCCGGCCCTCCATCTGCCTTCCCGGCGTCCCGGGCCCGTCCCGCCGGATACCCGGCGCCGGACACGGCTCCCACATGGGACCGGTCCCCGCCGGCCACCACCACATGGAAGCCGTCATCCAGGGGCAGGGCCCAGACCTCTATGGGCCGCCCCAATACGATACGGGTCAGCCGCAGCGGCTGCGCTTCCCGGCTCAATGCTGCTCCTCCCAGGACATGCCCTCCCACTCGTAGGCCCCCGCCGGCTCCAGCCCCAGCTGCCGCAGGATCTTGCCCACCACATGGCGGGTCAATTCTTCCACCGATTGGGGATGCTGGTAGTAGCTGAGCATGGGAGGGAGCACCACCGCTCCCAGCCGGCTCACTTCCAGGAGGTTGCGCAGGTGCACGGTGCCCAGGGGGCATTCCCGGGCTACCAGCACCAGGGGCCGCCGCTCCTTCAGGGTCACATCCGCTGCCCGCAGCAGCAGGTTATCGCTGTAGCCGCTGGCAATCCCCGCCACCGTCTTCATGCTGCAGGGCACAATGACCATGCCCATGGTGGGAAACGTGCCGCTGGCAGGACCGGCGCCCCGGTTGGCGTTGTCATAGACCACGTCCGCCAGGGCCTTCAGCTCCTCCAGGGAGCAGGTACCCTCCTGCTCCGCCACATGCTCCGCCGCTTCTGTGAGGATCAGATGCCGCTCCACCTCCGGGAAGGCCGCCAGCTGCCGCAGCAGCTCCTCGGTGATGGGGATGCCGGTGGCCCCGCTGACGCCGATGAGCAGCCTCCGCTTCATACGTTTTCCGCCTTTCCGGCTTCCTTCTCCCCTGTTTCCGTCTCCCCGGCCGCCGTCTTTCCAAACAGCTCCGGCACAAACCGAGCCGGATCGCACTCCAGGAACCGACACCGGCGGAACCGATCCTTCTGGGGGAAGGGCACCGTGCAGTCAAAGATGGTCTTGCAGGCAATGCCCACATCCGGAATGGTAGGGTGGTAGGCCGGGTTGGAACTGGGATCCAGAGGATGGCACCGGACGCCGGGGATAAAGATGGTGTCCAGATTTCCCTGGTAACGGGTGTTCAGGGCCCAGAGCACATCGTCCGAGTCAAAGATGTCCACATCCTCATCCACCAGAATCACATGCTTCAGCTCCGGGAAAGAGCTGAAGGCCAGGATAGCCGCCTGGCGCTGGCGCCCCTCATCGCTGGGCACGGACTTTTTGATCTGCATCACCGCCATGTATTTGCCTCCACCGGAGGCGTGGGCGTACACGTTCAGCACCCGGCCGGGCATGGCCCGCTCCGTCATCATCAGAATGCTGGCCTCGGTGCAGATGCCTGCCATGTTTACATGCTCCATGCTGGGGCCGATGCAGGTCTGCATAATGGGCTGCCGCCGGTGGGTCACCGCCTTTACCTTGATCAGCCAGCACTGGTCGCTGGCCACGCCGGTGTAGCCGGGGAATTCCGGCATAGCATAGCCGCTGCCGGTGTTCTGATCCTCCTTCACCCGGACGCCGGGGATCACCTCCCCTTCAATGACGTACTCGGACCGGGCAATGGCCTTTTCCGGAATGGTCAGGCAGGAACACAGCTCCACCGGCTTGCCCCGCAGCGCCCCGGCAATGGCCAGCTCGTTAAAGCCCAGGGGGGTTGTGGGGGGCTCAAAGCAGGACGTCACCTCAATGGCCGGGTCCACGCCAATGCTGATGGAGATGGGCAGCCGCTTTCCCAGCTGCTCCGCCCGCTCCGCCATGGCGCCGATATGCCGGGCGCCGGGGGTGAAGAAGATGGACAGCTCATCCTTCCCCTGGATGCACAGCCGGTGGATGGTCACGTCCCCCCGGCCGGTGTCCGGATGGCTGGCGTAGCACATGCCAAAGGTAATGTAGGGGCCCGCGTCATCCGGGGTGTTGGTGGGGGCCGGGATCAGCTTGTACAGGTCAAAATCCGGATCCTCCACCCGATGCACCACCTCCTGGCAGGGGGACGGCCCTTCCTTCAGCTCCGGCTCCAGAGGGTTGGCCGCACACTCGCCCAGCAGCCATCCCAGCTTCTCCGGCTCACAGCCCAGCAGGGTTCCCACCCGCTTCCGGCTGGACAGCAGGCCAATGAGTACCCGGGTGTCAGGGTGGCCCTTCACCTGGTTAAAGATCATGGCCGGTCCGTTGGTCCGGGTGGGGCGCTTCACCGTGCCGCCGGCGCCCACATAACGGTACACCCCGGCCAGCTCCGCCATAGGCTCCACCGGCACATCCGTCTGCACCAACTCCCCGGGCATCTGCTCCAGAACCGCCAGGGCCGTGCGCAAATCGGTGATATCCGTTCGGTTGTTCATATCGCATCCTCCTCTGTTTGCCGTATGTTTTTTCTTTTATTATACGAAAGTCCCGGGGGAAAAGCAATTCCACCTGCCTGCCCGATATTCCAAAGTGGAATATTTCACTTTTCCAATTCCCCGGGGCGTGATACAATATACCAGAAGATTGCGGGAGCACGCCGTGCGGAGCAATCTGGCAACCGGTATCATGACAGAAAAAATACCGGCGCAAGATAGGCGCCGGCCTGAAAGGAGACTGGTATGAACATGGAACGGCTTCGCTATCTGGTAGCCATCGCCGAGTCCCGCACCTTTTCCGAGGCGGCGGAGCGGCTCTATACCACCCAGGGCAATGTTTCCAAGCAAATTCAGGCCCTAGAAAAGGAACTGGGCGTGGTGCTGGTCCACCGCACCGGCCGCGGCGTCTCTCTGACCGAGGCCGGGCAGGCAGCCACCGTCCACACCCGGAAAATTCTGGACGAATACGCGGCCCTCTGGCGGACCGCCGCCTCCTTCTCTCCGTCCAGTCGCCCGGCGGTACGCCTTTGCTCCATTCCGGTGATGGCACACTACGGCATCACCGAAGCCCTGGCCGGCTTCCACAGCCGCTATCCCCGGTTCCGGCTGGAAATCCATGAACAGGAAGCGGTGGAGATCCCGGAGGAGCTAGAAAAGCGCCGGTATGACCTGGCCTTTACCCGCACCAACCAGCTGGACCAAGGGCTGTTTGAAAAGCTCCCCTTCTTCCAGGACCGGCTGGCTGCCGTGCTGCCGGCGAGACACCCGTTGGCTGCGCTTCCGGAAATCCCCCTGGCCCAGCTCCGGGAGGAGGCATTTTTGCAACTGGGCCCCTCCACCAACTTGTTTTCTACCTTCCAGGAGAGCTGCCGCCAGGCTGGCTTTGAGCCGGATGTGGCCTACACCGGCACCCGGATGGAAAACATTCTGGAGCTGGTGGCAAACGGCATGGGCATCTCCCTGATGATGCTCCACGCCGCTTCCTACGCAGAAAATCCCCGGATTGTCATCCGGCCGCTGGCGGAATCCATTGCCAGCGAGCTTTCTCTGATCCGCCTCCGCCACGCCCGCCACTCTCCGGCCGCCCGGCAGTTCTGGGATTTCTTCCGGGAATACCGGGAGTCTCTCCTCACCGCTTCAGCTCAATCCGCACCTCCCCGTCCGGGGCTATGACCAGCTTCATCTGGCGGATGTGCTTATCCATAAACTGCTGCCGTTCCGAGCTGGTCATGGAGACCCGGGTGACCCGCAGGGCCGCATCCAGCATATCCTGGACGTTCAGGTGCAGGGACCGGTCCAGGTAGCGGTGCAGCTCCTGGAACAGGGCGCTCATCTTAATGTCCTCCGCGTTGCCGGAGTAAAAATCGTCTATATAGCAGTAAAAGATGCCGGATTCCGCCAGCACCGCCTTCATGCTGCCGCCGCACTTCTCCCGCTCCGCCATCACCAGAAACCGGGCCTCCGGCAGGGAGGAGATCAGCCCCCAGTAATCCGAATCGCTGGACACAATGATAAAGGAGTCCACCTGCTTCTGGTAGTGCTCCTGGCAGGCCCGGGCCGTCAGGCGGATGTCCACCAGGGACTTTCCCTCCTTCACCCGCTCAATGGTCGTGTGCTCCACCGGAATGCGGGTAAACTGCTCCAGGATCTTCCAGGTGGGCGCCGTATGCACATCGTCAAACAGGATAATATTGGAGATTTTCTGGGTATAGGCATAATCCAGATTTTTCAGCACCGAACAGAGCTTGTAGGGATCGGAGTTCTCGCAGTCCACCACCACCACAATTTTCCGGCCCGCCGCCAGAAAATCGTAAATACCGCCCTTGACCCGGCTGCCCGCGTCGGAGACCTTGCTGGTTTCGGTGAACCGATCTCCGTGCCACTGATAAAGCAGCTTGGTGAACTTCTTGTCGTTATACAGAATGTTCCCTTCATTCTGGGGCTCCCAGTTGATGTACATCTGATAAGGATACCAGAACAGGTTTGCGTAATAGGTGTCCGCCGCCACCCGAGCTCCCTCCTCCGTCAGGCCTCCGGGCATCACAAACAAATCCCGGACATATTTCCAGTCCAGCCAGATGGGGAACAGGCCTTTGCAGTTGTTGATCCGGTCCGACAGAAGGCGGTTGATTTCTATGATATGGTGTTTGGGCTGCGAGCTGGATTTTTTGATAAAGGAAACCCCGTCCTCCCGCAGCTGGTCCATGCTTTCCGCAGGCACATACTCCGGCAGGGAGTAGAGGCTTTTGTACTCAAACTGGATTTTCTGCTGGATATGCTTATAATTCCGCTCCAGGGCGGTCCGCAGAATACAGAGATGCCGGACGATACGGGCATTCTTTTCCTGTTCCAGCCGCCGGTAGACCTCCATCTTGGGCGGTTCATGCTCATTCTCAAAAATCCGCCGGGGCACCCCGATCAGGTAAGCCACCAGGGAAACAATTTCATAAGTACTGTCCTGGTAAGCCAGCTCGTCCCGTTCCCACTCTGCGGCTTTTCCTTCCCATTGCATTCTCATCCCCCCTACCTGTCTCTGTTACTCAAAAGCTATGCTCTCCACCAGGGGAAAATACATGCCTTCTCGGTTGACTGCGCAGCTGGCTCACCGTAGGTGTTTCCGCATCACACAGTGGGCCTCCGGCATCAATTTTCGGATTTCCAGTTTCATGTTCATCGTCCTCCACCAAAAGAATACGTTCCGCCGTTTCCTCCGCGCTCTGGTCCGACACATCCAGACGCTGCACCGGAAGCCGCTCATAGCACACCAACCGGGACAAGCTCCGCTCCAGCACATCCGCCTGCCGGATCCCTGCCTGAATATCCTGCTCCAGCCGCCTGCGGAGGTCCTCCGGCCGGCAGACCAAAGCGACCTTCTTCACCTGGCAGCCCCTTCGGTCCAGCCGGGACAGAATCGCATCCCAAATTTCCGGTTCGTGGAGGACCCAGCAAAAAAGAATGTTCTGATAAGCACTGCAGCGGAGAAAGTTGTTCAGCACATAGCAAATATTGTCCAGCACCATGGCCTTGGTCTCCGGATTAACCTGGAATGGGTCTGCGTCCCAGCACCAGTCCCCGTCCAGGAACACAGCCCGATCCAGTTTTTTCTTCAGAATCTGACAGACGGTGGTTTTCCCCACGCCCATGGTGCCGCCGATAAGATAAAAAGTTTTCATATTTTTCGTTTTCCGGCAAATTTCGTGTCTCATTTATAATTGTAGCATGTATATTTGGAAACGACAAGCGGCGGCAAACCAGAAATGCAGCAGAGGTGCCCTCCCACTTACGGCCTCATGGGTATTGCGAACTTTCCAGCCCTGCCGTATAATAGTGGCAACTCATCTGACGGCGGATGCAAAAAAGCCGGCAGAAAAAGGAAAGAGGCTGCAAAACCGCCTCCTTCCCATTCTATATTTTTTATAAGGAGTGTGCATACCATGACCGATTACCAAGCATTGAAAGACCTGGCTCTCTCCTGCGGTTTCTCCCATGTAGGAGACCTGGATGCGGACACCATTCAAGTCCGCCCCGAAGTGCGGGAGTCCTGTGCGGAAAACAAATGCCAGTCCTACAACAAAAACTGGGTATGTCCCCCGGCCTGCGGTACGCTGGAGGAATGCAGCGAACGGATCCACCAGTATAAAAAAGGGCTGATTCTGCAAACCACCGGCCAGCTGGAAGACTCCATGGATATTGAGGGAATGATGGAGCTGGCGGAGAACCACGGGAAGCACATGGATCAGTTCAGCGACGAGATCCGCACGCGGTTCCCTCACGCCCTGATCCTGGGCGATGGGCAGTGCAAACGCTGCAAGGTCTGCACCTACCCGGATGCCCCCTGCCGTTTCCCGGACAAAAAGTCCTCCGCCATGGAAGCCATGGGCATGGTGGTCAGCGAGGTCTGCGCAGCCAACCAGATCCCTTACTATTATGGCCCCGGTACCTTAACCTACGTGGGCTGTGTACTGATTGAATAAAGCTCGTTTTTATACCCGGTAGCGCTCCACCATGGTGACAATCCGGTCCACTGCCGCCTCTGCCGCCTGACGGTCCTGGGAGAAATTGATGCGGAAATGCTGGGTAAACCGGGGCCCAAACTCCGTGCCCGGGGTGACGGTGACGTTGGCGTGCAGGCGCAGAATCCGAATGAAGTCCCCCACCGGAACAGCCAGAGGCGGCAGCTTGGGAAACAGGTAGCTGCCCGCCTCCGTGGTGCGGGCGGTAACACCGGGGCAGGCCCGAAGTTTGGCCAGCAACGCGTCCCGGATTGCCTGGTGCTCCGCAATCCGCTGCTCCAGCCAGCCTTCCGGTTCAGCGAACCAGGAAGCAAACACGGCCTGGCAGTAGCCGGGGGCCCGGAGAGAGACAATGGCCTGGAGTTTCTCCATGCGATCGATGATCGCGTCTGAGCCCAAGGCCACACCCAGGCGGTAACCGCTGAGGGACTCGGTCTTGGACGGGCCGATAATGGTCACCAGATTGTCCGGGCGCTCTTCCTGAGCGCACAGATGGGTATAGCTCCGTCCGTCAAACACCTGCCGGGAGTAAAGTTCATCCACAATCAAGGTAACATCATACTCCTTGGCCAGGGCGGCAATCCGGCGCACCTCCTCCGGAGAGTAGATCACCCCCGTGGGGTTATTGGGGTTGGAGAACAGAAACACCTTCACACCTCCCCGGAAGGCTTGCTCCAGCCCGTCCAGATCCAGGCCGGCGCGCCCCTGATCCACCGTTCCCCAGTAGTCCATCGGGACAGGGACCAACTCTCCCCCAAAGAACTCCACCAGCTTCCGGTTGGCAAAGTAGTCCGGCTCCACAATCGCCACCTTGTCTCCCGGGACCATATTGGCTCCGACGGCCAAAAACAAAGCTCCCTGGGTGCCGGGTGTCAGGATGATGTTCCGTTCCGGATCCATGGCCGCTCCAGTAAAAGCGGACAGCTTCCGGGCCAGTTCCTCCCGGGTACGCCCGCCGCCCCGGTACTCCGTATAGGCCTGGCGGGCGCCCACTTTCTCCACGCCGCCCACAAAGTCCGTCAGCGTGCCGGGGATCGGTGGAAAGGCATCCACATCCCCGTGGGAAAAGTCCACCGGAATTCCATCCAATTTTTCTCCCCGCAGCTCCAGCTTCACCGTCTTTTGGCGATTCTCCTCTTGACCTGGGGCATTATCACAACCCAGTTTAGCGAATTTTTCCAGCAATGGTTCCATCGAAACGCTCCCTTCTGTCTGCTCCGGCAAATTTCCTGTGCCGGCGCGCAACCTGTTTTCTCTGCTATAACACGACAGCCCCGGGGCGTCCAATGGGAATTGTCCCATTGCTCATACTATAAAAGGGCCTTGCACTTTTCTTTTCTCCATGCTATAGTAAAGACAAGGGAAAGCCAGTGACGCACGGCCTACCCTCAATTCGTGAATAGCATTTGCCTCATATATGAGGCCAGCCGTCACTACTGCGAATAGTGGCGGCTATTTCTTTCCCCTGAAGATCTGATAACACAAACCCACAAGGGTTACAATGAATATCAACTATTCCATCGCCGAAAACTGCCTAAAAGGAAACTGCCCGGAAACATTCCCTTCCGGAATGCCCAGGGCAGTTTGTTTTTTTCTTTTTTTGTACGCTCACGGATCGCCGGCACCAAGGCCGCTGTGCCTGCTCCTGCCTACTCCGACAGCAGCATCCGGTCATTTTCAATGTGGAACTTTTCCAGCAGATCCCGAACGGTCAGGTTTTTCTTCTCTTCTCCCCGGATGTCCACCACCACCCGGCCGCTGTCCATCATAATCAGGCGGTTGCCGTACTGGATAGCGTTCTTCATATTGTGAGTAACCATCAGGGTGGTCAGATGATCCCTGGCTACGATCTCCTCTGTCAGCTGCAGCACCTTGTCCGCCGTCTTGGGGTCCAGGGCCGCCGTATGCTCATCCAGCAGCAGCAGATCCGGTTTCTGGAGGGTAGCCATCAGCAAGGTCAGCGCCTGGCGCTGGCCGCCGGACAACAGCCCCACCTTGGCGCTCATCCGCTCCTCCAGGCCCAATCCCAAAGCCGCCAGTTTCTCCCGGTACAGCTTCCGCTCCGCGCTGGAAATACCATGGCTCAGCCCCCGGAATTTGCCCCTCCGGTAAGCCAGCGCCAGATTTTCCTCAATCTCCATGGTAGCCGCCGTTCCCATCATCGGATCCTGGAACACCCGCCCCAGGTACCGGGCCCGCTGGTACTCCGGCAGAGGCGTCAGGTCCATCCCGTTCAGAACAATCTTTCCCTCATCCACCGGAAACACCCCGGCGATCAGGTTCAGCAGGGTGGATTTTCCGGCGCCGTTGCCGCCGATGACCGTCACAAAGTCTCCGTCCTCCAGGGTCAGGCTAACGCCGTCCACCGCGCACTTTTCATTGACTGTGCCGGCATTGAATGTCTTGTATACATCCCGAAGCTCCAGCATCTTACTTTCCCTCCCCCTTCACAGAATGGGCCGCGTGCTTCTTGGCCGGGCGGACAAAATGCCCCTTCCAGTAGGAAATGGCCAGGAACAGTGCCACAATCACCGCCGTCAGCAGCTTCTGAAAATCCGAATCAATGCCAAACCAGGAGATGGTCTGGAGCACCACATAGTAGAGGATGGCACCCAGCACCACACTCAGAAGGCGCAGGGCAAAATTCCGGAAAATCCGTCCAAAGATGGTCTCGCCAATGATCACCGCCGCCAGGCCGATGACAATGGAGCCGATGCCGGTTTTCACATCCGCAAAGCCCTGGTACTGCCCCAGCAGGCCGCCGGCCAGGGCCACCAGGCCGTTGGAGAGCATAAGGCCGATGATCTTGTACCGGTTTACGTTGATCCCCTGGGCCCGGCTCATGTTCGGGTTGGCGCCCGACGCCCGCAGGCCGCACCCCAGGGAGGTCCCAAAGAACCAGTACAGCACGGCAATGATCAGGACCACAAAGATGGCCACCACCCAGATGGCGTCCGACACGTACCGGCTGGAAATCAGCAGAGGGTATTTGTCCACGCTGATGGACTGGTTGGCTCCCTGCAGAATCTGCAGGTTCACCGACCACAGGGCATACTGGGTCAGGATGCCGGCCAGCAGGGCCGGAATGCCCATGAGCGTGTGCAGCAGACCGCTGACCATCCCGGCCCCCAGGCCGGCAACAAAGGCGCCCAGTAGGGCAGCCCACACCGGAAAACCGGCCCGCAGCATCATAATACAGACAGCCCCTCCGGTGGCCAGCGTGCCGTCCACCGTCAGATCCGCAATATCCAGTACCTTGTAGGTAATGAACACGCCAATGGCCATGATCCCCCAGATCAGGCCCTGTCCCACCGCACCGGGCAGCGCGTTCAGCAGATTCGCGATTTCCATAGAAATTTCCCCTCTCCGGATGATTCCAAATATTTTGGATGGCGGGAGCCCCTTCCGGGAAGCCCCCGCCTCACAAGTCCTATGATTTTATTCCTCGCTGGTGTCCACAGCCTCATAACCGTCCGGAGGCGTCAGCCCCAGC
>CAZSAF010000039.1:13081-16374 GCA_964604605.1 uncultured Lachnospiraceae bacterium | reverse complement strand
CAGTATTGGCCGGAGGCGACCAGCATGCCGCGGATGGTAAAGTATTTGTGCAGCTCGTCAAAGGTGGAGGAAAGTCCGCTGCGGCGGGCTGCTGCCACGCAGGCGCCTACCTTCATGGTTTTATCAAAGGGGGTGCTGAAAAACAGCCGGTCCAGGAAGGAGATCAGGGTGCCGTTGGCAGAGGCGTAGTACACCGGCGCTGCCACCACCAGCCCGTCGCTTTCCTGAAACTTGGGCGCCGCTTCATTGACTGCATCGGAAAAAACACATCGGCCGGTTTTTCCACAGGAATAGCAGGAAATACATCCCCGAATATCCTGTCCGCCAATGTGCAGAATCTCTGTCTCCACGCCCTCGGAGGCAAAAATTTTTTCCATCTCCGCCAGCGCTGTGTAGGTGTTTCCCTGCCGGTGAGGGCTTCCGTTGATCATCAATACTTTCATGGATCCGTCTCCTTGTTTTTCTTTTTATTATAGAGCAGTCCGGCTTCTTTGGCAAGAAGGCGCAAAAGGGCGGCAGGAGAATCAGGAAAATCAGGTTGCATCCGTTGCCCATACCGTATCCGGAATTGCATCCGCCACCGCAGTTGGTTGCCGTCAAATCACTCATTGAAAGAAACCTCCATGGTTCATTTTTTATAATGTATCCTATGAGGCGGGCTTGCCCTTGTTTCCGAAACTTTCCGGCCCCTTTTTTAGACTTGTAAAGACACCGGCAACCCTGTTATACTAGACCTTGACAGGGGGGAGGCGGGAGATTCCCTGCATTCTGCGAGAAAAGAGGAAAGGACAGATGAACCGGAACGAGATTCGAAGCATCCAGGAGTTGCTGGAGCAGCGTCTGGAGGATAAAAAAATGCTGGCCTTTTTCGGCTGGAATCGGACGGAGCTGCAGCGCCAGCTGAAGGCGCCGGCTTTTCGGCAGGCATTGAAGAACTTTGAGTGGGACAGTGCCCACCTGTGCGCCCATGTGCTGGAAATTTGCCGGGAGGTGATGGGGTGCTTCAGCCCAGAGCCGCCGGAAGGCTGGCTTTCTCTGCTTTATCGGTATGGAAAGCATGTCCTGTATCCGGAAAATTTCCCCCAGGTGCTGGAAAAGGGGCAGGAGCGCTCGGCGCTGTTTTATGTGGAGGTGCTGCGGGCCTTCCTGGCGCTAGAGCCGGTGGCCTGCGGTTTTTCCCCGGCCCTCCATTTCCGGCTGCCGGATGAGGAGGAGGCCCGGCACACGGACAACCCCACTGAGTACTGGCGGTTTGTGCGGATCTGTCGGCGGGACTGGGTGTTTGAGTTTATGCGCCTGGCCTCGGAGGTGACGCCCTTCCACACCCTGGGCCATATTGCCGGGGTGCACCACATTGCCATGCACGTGACCCGGCAGCTGGCTTCCCTGGGGGTGGAGATTGACCTGGCCTTGACCTCCGCCGCCGCCATTGGCCATGACATTGGTAAGTTTGGCTGCAAGGACAAGGAGGGGCGGCGGGTGCCGTACCTGCATTATTACTATACGGATCTGTACTTTAACCGGAATCAGATGCCCACCATCGGCCATATTGCGGCCAACCATTCCACATGGGACCTGGAGCTGGAGAACCTTTCGGTGGAATCCCTGGTGCTGATCTACGCAGACTTCCGGTCCAAGAGTGTCCGGGGGGAGGATGGCCGGGAACAGCCGGTGTTCTATACCCTGAAGGAATCCTTTGACGTCATCCTGAATAAGCTGGACAATGTGGACGAGGCCAAGCGGGAGCGGTACCAGCGGGTTTATGACAAGCTGGTGGACTTTGAGACCTACATGGTGGATCTGGGGGTCCACACGGATCTGGAGCACGAGCAGACGGAGCCCCGGCAGGCCACAGACACGGCGCTGCTCTATGGGGACGAGCTGGTGAAAGCCTACAAGGAGGAGGCCATCGCCCACAATATCCGACTGATGCATATCCTCAACGTGGAGAAGGCGTTCTCCAACATCCTGGAGGCGGTGCGCAGCGACGCCGAGTGGAAAAATATCCGTTCTTATCTGAATATTTTCCAGGAATACTATACCTATATGACCCCCAAGCAGAAACTTCTGACCATCCGGTTGCTCTATGAGCTGCTGATGCATGTGGAGGGGGATATCCGTTCCCAGGCCGCCCGGCTTATGGGGCAGCTGATTGTGTCTTATGATACCGAGTACCGGAAAGAGATTCCGGACGGCTGGAAGGCCTTTTATCAGGAGGGATCCAGCCTGGAGCTGTTCCGCCAGTATTTCCAGATGGTGCTGGTGCCGGACCACAGGCTGACGGAGCAGCACCGCCAGTGGATGATGTACCGGATCGAGGACTTTTTCGAGTCCGCCATCCAGTGCGCCAAGAAGAGCCAGAAGCGGGCGTACCTGGAGGTGGTGCTGGAGGCTTACCGGGATTGGGAACGGGATGATTTTACTGCCTTCACCATGATCAATGCCATCCAGAAGCTGCCCTTTGCCCTGTGTACGGAGGAGGACTTCCGGAGTTTGTTTGCCTTTGTGGAGCATTTCACCGACCGGGACCGGAAGGAGCTGCAGGTGGCGGTGCTGCAGCTGGTATTCTTCTGCCTGAACCAGAAGGATCTGCGCCCGCTGGTCCGGGGCTTCTGCGCCCGACTGTTCCGCCGGATTCCGCCCCGACCGGTGATCAGCATCCAGTTCCTGCGCTGGCGTATTGGCCATCTCCTGGAGGTGGCCCGGCAGGAAATGGTGCAGCTGGAGGAGTTTTCCTTCCAGCGGGGGCTGATCTCCAACCTGTTCCTGGAGAACCTGAAGACCGCTACCCCCTGGATCTGCAAGGAAGTGAATATTGAGTGCCTGTCCTACCTGATGCAGCGGGGGCAGAACAACCAGCCCCTCCACTCCACCACCCACCTAGCCAATCTGCTGACGGTCAGCGACTGTGACGATGTGCGCCACTGTGCTGGCCGGGCGCTGGTGCGGATGGCCGACTACATTTCCCAGGACCAGTGCAACGAGGTGGTGGTGGAGCTGTTCCAGGGGCTGGAGAGCGGCGGCAGCCAGTTTGCCAAGGATATCCCGGCCTATCTGGCGGAGATGATCCTGCGGCTGCAGCCGGAGGAGGTGGAGGAGCACCTGCTGACCCTGGAGTACATGGTCAACCAAAACAACGAGGGCGTGGCCTGCGCGGCCCTGGACACCCTGGGCCATCTGATCCAGCAGTATCCGGTCTACCAGGAGCGTTTCCATGAGACTACCCGGGCCTACCGGGACCGGATGAGCCGGATGATGGGGCTGCTGCTCCGGGGCATGGCCAATTACCACGA
>CAZSAF010000039.1:0-13071 GCA_964604605.1 uncultured Lachnospiraceae bacterium | reverse complement strand
ACCGGGTCAACCAGGAGGCGGTGTACGTGCTGGGGGATTACCTGTTCGGCGGCAGCGCCTTGAACCTGGAGGAGAAGAGTCGGATTTTCCGGTTTTTGGCCAAAAAGGCCCTGCACATCCTGCAGGATCAGAAGGAGGAACTGCTGAGCTTCCTGATCCGGGCTGCCTCCATGAACCAGATTTACCGGTTCCTCTCGGACTACCTGTTCCGCCATGGCAGCTTCCAGATGGAGGAGTGCTCCCAGGTGGCCTTCTTCCCGGGCACCTTCGACCCCTTCTCCTTGAGCCACAAGGGGATTGTACAGGAAATCCGGCGGCTGGGCTATGAGGTGTATCTGGCCATCGACGAGTTTTCCTGGTCCAAGAAAACCCAGCCCAAGCTGATCTGCCGCAAGATTGCGGCCATGTCCGTGGCGGACGACAACGGGGTGTTCCTGTTCCCGGACAGCAATCCGGTGAACATTGCCAACGAGGAGGACCTGAAGCGGCTGAAAGACCTGTTTCCCGGGAAAAAGCTGGCCATTGTGGTGGGCAGCGACGTGATTGCCAGGGCTTCCGCCTACCAGCAGCCCCCTTGCGAGAATTCCATCCACTATTTTGACCACATTGTGTTCCAGCGCAACATTGGCGGGGAGATTCCCACCTCCTACCCCAGTATTTTTGGGGAGGTGAAGCTGCTCTCCCTGCCGGTGTACCTGGAGGACATCAGCTCCACCCGGATCCGGGAGAGTATTGATGAAAACCGGGATATTTCCCAGCTGATTGACCCGGTGGTCCAGAGCTATATCTATGAAAACAGCCTGTACCTCCGGGAACCCCAGGATAAGCCGGTGCTCCGGGCGCAGCAGATGCACCTGGAAATTCTGGAGAGGGGGATTGGCACGCTGCTGCGGAAGCTGTCCGGCGGTTCCCGCCGGGTGAAGCCGCATCCGGGGGAGATGGCGGCGGTCCTCTGGGACGATTCCGGGGAGAAAGCGCCGCTGGCCCTCTGCCGTTTCCGCCACCTGCCGCTGCGGGAGGTGCGGGATGAATTTGGGGATCCGGCCCTGTCCAACCGGATCCGGAACTTTGCCGGCGGAAAGATTTTCCTGCTCTCGGAAATCCGGGTGATGGCGGAGGACCGGTACCCCCGCCTGCGCCAGTGGATCCTCACGGAGACCCTGGCCTACGCCCTGAGCCATGAGTTTACCTACTGCCTCTACCACGGCAGCGTGGAGGATGAGACCTCCGCCGACCTGCTGCGGCTGCAGGGCTTTGTGCGGATGGACGCCGGGGAAGGGGAGCTGGTGATGGCGGCGGCCCTGTATGCGCCCACCACCCTCACCGACAACGTGGAGTCCACCCTCAAGGAGCCGTTCCAGAGCAATCCACGGGTACAGCGGGTGATCCGCCGGGCCCACCGGCGGCTGCAGGAGGCGGCCACGGCGCTGCGCCCCGGCCATCTGGTGCTGTCCTTTGACTCTTCCGTCATGTACCACCAGGTGATCGAGAAGATCACGGAGATCAACGGGGTTCCCAAGACGGTGACGGAGCCCCGGGTGCTGGGGGAGAAGATGTGCGTGCCTTTTGGAAAGATGTTCCGGAATTCCGCAGCCCCCAACACGGTGACCAAGGCGCTGCACACGGAGCGGGTGTTCCGGGAGGATATGTCCGGCTTTACCATTGAGGAGTATCCCAACTATTCCTCCTTGCGGACCCAGATCCGCACCATCTGCTCCTTCCGCCGGGATGTGATCCTGGTGGACGACCTGTTGCACAAGGGGTACCGGATCAAGGCCCTGGCGCCGCTTTTGAAGGATATGCCGCTGAAGATTGACTGTATTCTGGTGGGCATCCTCACCGCCCGGGGCAGGGACGTGGCGGAGAGCAACGGCCTGCGGGCGGACTGCGTATACTTTATCCCCAACATCCATACCTGGATGGTGGAGTCCACCCTGTACCCGTTTATCGGCGGGGACAGCGTAAAGACTCGCGGTGGTTTTCCGGGCCTGCTGCCCTCGGTGAACCTGATCCTGCCCTACGTGGCGCCGGTCTTTCTGATGCGGGACTCCAAGCCGGCAGCCTACCAGCTGTCATTGACCTGCCTGGAGAATGCCCGGGATATTCTGCGCGTCCTGGAGGAGGAGTATCAGCAGGAGTTTGGAAGAAACCTGACCCTGAACCGGCTGGGCGAGGTGATCCTCTCCCCCACCTGTCCGGATAAGGGGAATTTTATGCGGTATGACGGGAACCTACCGGCTTCCAGCTATGTGGAGAATGACATCCGGCATCTGATCCGGCTGCGGAACCTGAACTGGGAGGAGGAAAAACAATGAGACGGCTCAGCCAACTGATGAGAGAGTACCGGGGGGAAAGTTCCTGCCCGGAGGAAGGCACTGCCTTTTCCAGGGATCCGCTGCGGAAAGAAAGCGCCTTTCGGATCGGCGGGGAACGGGCCTTCGGCTGGATGCGGAAGAAGCGGAAAACGGTGCACCTGTATGCCCTGGGGGACGTGGGGGGGACCCTGCTTCTGGGGCTGCGCCTGCTGGGGGGAGGGTCTCTGGAGGAGATTGGCATCTATGACATCCGGGAACCCATGAAGGCCCGGTGGGAGATGGAGATGAACCAGGTGCGGGAGGCGAATGGCAGCCGCCGGTTCCCGCCGGTGCGGGTGCTGGAGGAATCGGAGCTGTTTGCCTGCGACGTGTTCCTGTTCTGTGCATCCCTGGGGGTGCCTCCGGTGGGAGAGGAGGCCGGGGATGTACGGATGGCCCAGTACCGGGCCAATGCCGGCCTGGTCCGCCAGGTGGCATCTGCGGCGGCGGCCGCCGGCTTTGGCGGCCTGTTTGGAGTGGTCTCGGACCCGGTGGACCCGCTGTGCCGCACCGCTGCCGCTGCCGGGCTGGCGCCGGAGCAGGTAAAGGGCTTTGGCCTGGGGGTGATGAATGCCCGGGCCACCTACTTTGCGGAGCGGGATCCCCGGTTTGCCTCCTTTTTGACGGAGGGGGCGGCCTTTGGACCCCACGGGGAGGACCTGGTCATTGCCAACAGCCTGGAGCACTATGATGACGCCCTTTCCCGGGAGCTGACCCGCCTGACGGTGGAGGCCAACCTGCGGGTGCGGGAGCTGGGCTTTAAGCCTTATCTGGCCCCGGCCCTCTCCTCCGGCGCCCTTTCCGTGCTGGCGGCGGTGGAAGGGCGGGACCATTACAGCTCCACGGCCCTGGGGAACGTCTGGTTTGGATCCCGGAACCGGCTGACCCTCCAGGGGATCCAAGTGGCGGACCCTCCCTTGCCGGAGCCGCTGTATGAACGTTTGGAACAGGCGTATCGGAATCTGAAGGAGCTGGAACAGCTATGAAGACAAATCCACTGGAGATTATCTGTCCCGCGGAGCGGCCGGAGGCGGTTTCCTCCCGGCTGCGGGGGGTATTGCGGGACGCATTGCAGCCTCTGGGCCCCTTTGCCTGGCATTTCCGGGCGCAGGACCTGGAACGGCTTTCCGGGGACCGGGTGCTGTTTGTGATTGCCCTGGACGATGCGGGCATCAACCTGGAATACACCCGGATGCTGGCGGTGCTGCGCCGGAATCCGCAGTTGCTGGAGGGCAAGGTGGGCGGTGTGGTGGTGGACGGCGCCCAGGAAATCTATACCAAATCCATTGCCCGGGAGCTGGTGTTTTCCGCCAATCGGGCCGGATGTGCCTTCCCGGGGAAGCCGCTGGTGGAGGCCACCGGTTCCCTGCAGAATTTCCGGATCCAGGCCCGGAACCAAGGGGTCAGCTGGGAGGAGGCGTACCGGCTGGCCGTGGGGGATCTGGCGGAGCGGATCTGCGCCTATGAGACGCTCGCTGTGGTGGAGCCGCGGCTGCTGGTGCTCCACGCCAGCCATTTTTTTACCTCCAACACCTGGACCTTCTGGACCATGGTGCGGCCGCATCTGGAGGGAATGAAGATCCAGGAGATTTCCCTGCGCAACGGGAAAATCTACGACTGCGCTGGGTGCCCCTACACCATGTGTATGCACTTCAGCGAGCGGGGCAGCTGCTACTATGGCGGGGCCATGGTGGAGGAGGTGTACCCGGCGGTGGAGCAGTGTACCGGCCTGCTGCTGCTGTGCCCCAACTATAACGATGCGGTCAGCGCCAATATCGCTGCCTTTGTGAACCGGCTCACCGCCCTGTTCCGGAAAAAGCCTTTTTACGACAAGGCGCTGTTTGGCATTGTGGTTTCCGGGTACAGCGGCGGGGACATTGTGGCCAGCCAGTTGATTTCAGCCCTGAATATGAACAAGGCTTTCCAGCTGCCCCCGCATTTTGCGGTGCTGGAGACTGCCAATGAACCCGGCAGCATCCGGGAAGTGCCGGGAATTGAGCAGCGAGCGGAAGCGTTTGCTTTTCACATCCGGCGGGTGCTCTCCGGTACTTGACAAAAACGGAAAATCCCTCTATAATAAAGAAAGCTTTGGAATACGGAGCTTTCTTTGGATTGCTTCCTCTTCGCCCAAACCAGGGGTTGTACTGGTTTCGACGGGGGTTCAGAAGCTGGGATAGCCATCCGCGGACCGTGGCCGCGTATCAAAACGGAAAACCTAAATATAAACGCAGACGAAGAGTTAGCGTACGCAGCGTAAGCTGCTGTCGGCTTCCGGTTGCTCACAGCCGGAATCACCGGCATCATGAACTGTGAGGAACGGTTTCCCTTAAGCTTTGCGGGGAGATCAGATTTTATGAAGCTACTGAAGGAGAAAGCCTGCCGCCGGGCGCTCTCCGGAGGGAATGTCAAAACGTCGGCTGTGATGGGAGAAGTCTAAGTGGAAGGGCCTTCGGACAGGGGTTCGATTCCCCTCAGCTCCATGCTAAAACCCGCGGTTTTCTGCGGGTTTTCTATTTGACATTTGGCGCCGGTGACAGTATAATAAACTTACCAAGACAGCCAGCAAGGGAGGTTAGGGCTCCCCGCCTGGTAGACTTAGGACGTAGCCGCTTCGCTTACCAGGGCAGGGCGGCTATTTCTTATGTGTATAGCTTAGAATTTGGACGACGAGTGCCGCCACGGTCAGAATGACCATGAATTCCTCGTATGTACTCATAAGGCATCCCCTCCGTTCCAAGACTCAGGACGGGGAACCGCAGCCGCTCTACTGGCTGCCCGGGTAAATCTATTCTATTGTCATGGTGCGGGCGGCCCCTGGCGGAGCGGGGGCCGGTTTTCTTATTTCAACAGGTCCGCGATGGTGATCTGGAGGCCATCCAGGATTCCCGCGGCCAGTGTCTGGTCGAAAGGGGAGATAACCGGCATGGCATCCTCCTCATACCGGTAAACGGTGGTTCGCTCCTTGGCCGGATCCACGATCCAGTATTCCCGGACGCCGGATTGCGCGTAGAGAGCATTCTTTAGATTGTAGTCCATCCGGCTGCTGCTGGGGTTACAATCTCAATCACCATGTCCGGGGCGCCCTCACAGCCCCGGTCAGACAGCTTCTCTTTGTCGCAGATCACGCTGATGTCCGGCTCCACGTAGGTATCCTCGTCCTGGTTCAGGATAACGGCGAAGGGGGCAGGGTAGACCTCACAGGATCCACCTTTGGAATCAATGTATTGCCCGAGCGTTTTGGTGAATTGTGAGACCGATTTCTGATGAATACGGCTGGGTGGATTCATCATATACATTTGGCCGTCGATCAGTTCCGCCCGCTGGCCATCCGGCAGGTTGAAAATGTCTTCTAGGGTATAGCGGTTCCCTTTTGGTAATGGCATAGAAACACCTCCTGTTTGAGTCCCATTGTGTCATGGAAAACTAGGAATGTCAAGATTGGGAACATGCTTTCCGACAAGAAAAAACGAGCCCGGACTCTTATGTCCAGACCCGTCCTTTTTCGGGTTATTCCTCTTCCTTTTTCTCCCCGATGCTCAGCAGCAGGTTCAGCAGAATGCCAAAGATGGCCGCCCCGGCAATGCAGGGGATCTGGAGGCCAAAGAACGGGATGTTTCCGCCGAAGGCATAGTTCCCGCCGATGCCGATGACCATAATGGAGGCGATGACCGCAATGTTCTTGGAGGAGAACATGTCCACCTTCTTGTCAATCATAATGGCTACGCCCTGGGCCGCAATGGCGCCGAACAGGTAGATCTCCAGCCCGCCGATGACGGCCAGGGGAATGCCGTAGATCACCTGGATCAGGGGCGTAAAGAAGCTGACGATCATGGCGATGATGGCAGCCGCCACCAGAACCGGTACGGAAAACACCTTGGTGATGGCCATGGTGCTGATGTTTTCTCCGTAGTTGGTGCCCGCCGGGCCGCCGATGACGCCGGAGATCATATCGCAGATGCCGTCTCCGATCAGGTTCCGGTCCAGCATGTCGATGAGGCTGTACTTCATCTTCTTGCCCTTCCGCCGGGCCACGTCATTGACATAAATATCCAGCTGGTACATGTGGGCTGTGGATTCCGGAATGGTGGCAATGGCAATGGGCATGATGGCCGCCACCGCCGTCCAGGATACCTTGGGCAGGGAGAAGGCAGGCACCGCAAAGAGAGAACCGTCCCCCAGGCGCCACAGGGATGCCTCCAGCGCCGCAGCGGGCATGGCCCGGAACAGGTTGGCCCATCCGGCGGCGCAAATGATGCCAGCCACCGCACTGCCGGTGAGTACGCCCAAAAGCAGGGGCAGCTGCCCCAGAAAGCCCTTCAGGTATTTGGAGTACAGGATGGTGGAAAGCAGGGTGACCAGGGCCACAATGGTCCAGGCCACACTCTCCGCCGTAACCTCTGTGACATTGGGGATGGCGTCGCTGAGGGCGTTGCCGGCCAGGGTCAGGCCGATAATCATGGCCACCGGTCCGGTGATGGAAGCGGGGAGAATGGTCTCCACCACCTTTTTTCCGAAGAAGCGGACCAGCAGTCCGGCGGCAATGGAAACCAGCCCGGAGAGGATGATTCCGAACTGGGCATATTGGATGGCCTCCGTGGGTAAAATGCCATCCACCTTTTCAAAGCCTTCCGCCGCGCACATGCTGGCGATGGCAGTCAGGTAGGCAAAGCTGGAACCGTAATACAGCGGAATTTTTTTGCCTGTGATCAGAATGAAGCAGAGGGTGGCCAGTCCGCTGGCGAAGATGGTGGTGGAAACCTGGAATCCGGTAACCAGCGCAACCGTAACGGTGGCGGGAAACATGACAATGACCTGCTGAATGGCGTACAGCAGAAGTTTTCCGGTACTTGGCCGTTCTTCCGGCAGATAGCCGATGGTGTTGGAGTGTTCGTTCATGTGCAGTATACCCGTTCCTTTCTCTTGTCTGCCGTGTTTCCACAGCATCCAGCCGCACCCGAAGGTGCTCCTTGATTTCATCTAAGTATAGTACACGGAAGGGGAAGTTTCAACAATTTTTAGCGCGATTTTTATACATTCCAATGGGGGACTTAGCGCTTGACGGTTTTTGCCACATCCGGTATAATGAATTCGCTGTGCATGTTGCATTTTCACAGAGGGGAAGGCCCTGAAAACGGCAGATCCGCCCCTTTGGATGCGGAAAGCGAGAGAACGCGGCATCAGTCTGCAAAAAAATTAAGAAATCAATAAGATTTTCTTCCGCGAATCCCCCGATCCCGGCTGGTATCATGAAATGGCAGATTTGGTTAGAAAGGCTGGAATTCTGGATGCAAAAGAGATTTGGAACATTCTTCTTGGTTTTGTCAGCAGTTCTGCTGGCCGGCTGCGGGAGCCGGGAGCGGGAGCCTGCCACCATGGCCATTCCCACCAGCGCGGCGGCGGTGGAAGAAAATCTGGAAAATCAGGGGAACCCTTCCGCAGCGGTGGTCCCGGAAAACTTTAAGGACCCGGTTTACAACGGCCTGATCAAGGAGCTGATTGTTCCCTGTGAATACGATCTGGATGGAGATGGAACCGCGGAGACGATAAACTATCAGGTCACGGACCCGGAACGAGGGGAGTTTGACCTGAAAATCGGGGATGCGGAAATTGAAGGCAGCGGAGACCAGCTGACCGGAAGTATCTATGCCATGAGTATAGACGGGGAGACGCTTCAGATTTTGCTGGAGGACCGGGGAAACAACGCGGATGAGTATTCTCATGTATATGTGTACCAGCAGGGTGTGCTGGAGCCTGCCGGTGTCCTGGAGGGGGAGGTTTCCTCTTATCGGGTGGACACGGAGAAGCAGCAGGTGACGGCGGCCGGAACAAGCAGAGTCTTTCAGAGCTTTACGCTGGAGATGGACTTTGCCCTGGAGGACGGTGTGATCACCGAGGTCCCCCGGGAGTTTTACCAGATGGGAAATGAAGTGACGCTTCGCCGGGCGCTGTCCCTGATTGAAATTCGGGAGGGGACTGCGTACACGCTGCGTCTGGAGGCCGGCAGCCGACTGGTGGTCCTGGGAACGGACAACCGGCAGTGGGTTTGCCTTCAGGATGTGGAAACCGGTGAGGAGGGATGGCTTCAGGTCCCGGTGGACGAGTTCGGTCAGATCCTGGTGGACGGCGTATCCGTGTCTGCTCAGGATTACTTTGACGGGCTCTACTATTTCGGGTGAGCCGGGGCGCTCGCCCGGAAAATAACCGGAAAGCGAGTGCAGAACATGGAGAAGAATCATCGGGAGAAGGGATTTTCCGCCTTTTTGCGGCGGAAAAATGTTGTAGTTTCCGCAAAGCGGTATGGGATCGATGCAATGGGAGCCATGGCCCTGGGGCTGTTTGCCTCCCTGCTCATCGGTACCATTATCAAGACCATCGGCCAGAACATCGGGGATTCCACGGTGGAACTGGCCGCTGCAGCATCTGTAGGGCTGCGGGATTACCTGGCGGTGCGCCTGGTGGAGATGGGGGATTTTGCCTCCTCGGTCACCGGCGCCGCCATGGCGGTGGCCATTGGCCATGCGCTGCAGGCGCCGCCGCTGGTGTTGTTTTCCCTGGTGGCGGTGGGACAGGCTTCCAACGAACTGGGAGGGGCCGGTGGGCCTCTGGCGGTGCTGCTGATTGCCATTGTGGCGGCAGAGCTGGGAAAGATGGTTTCCAAGGAGACCAAAATGGATATTCTGGTTACGCCCTTTGTGACCATTGTGGCCGGGGCGGCCCTGGCCTTTCTCATTGCCCCGGCAGTAGGAAGTGCCGCTGCAGCTGTGGGGGAGGCGGTGATCTGGTCCACGGAGCTGCAGCCGTTTTTTATGGGGATCCTGGTCTCGGTGCTGGTGGGCCTGGCCCTCACCCTTCCCATTAGCTCGGCGGCCCTCTGCGCCACCCTGGGCCTGGTGGGGCTGGCCGGCGGCGCGGCGGTGGCCGGCTGCTGTGCCCAGATGGTGGGCTTCGCGGTGATGAGCTTCCGGGAAAATGGCCTGGGAGGGCTGGCGGCCCAGGGGCTGGGCACCTCCATGCTGCAGATCCCCAATATTCTGAAAAACTGGAAGATCTGGATTCCGCCAACCCTGGCATCGGCGGTCACCGGCCCTCTGGCCACCTGTGTTTTTCGCATGAAGATGAACGGTACGCCGGTGTCTGCCGGCTGCGGGACCTGTGGCCTGGTGGGGCCCATTGGCGTCATCACCGGCTGGAGCAACCCTTCGGAGCCGGCGGCGGTTCTGGGGGAGATGGCTGTGGTGCCGGGGCCCTGGGATTGGCTGGGGGTCCTGATGATCTGCCTGGTGCTGCCGGCCCTGCTCACCTGGCTCTTTGCCCTGCCGCTGCGAAGGATGGGCTGGATCCGGGAAAACGATCTGAAACTGGATCTGGGGTAAAAGAGCAGAGAGGGCTTCATCCTGGAATCAGGAATACCATTGGGAGGAATGATGAAAAGACAACGACGGAAAACGGATGGGAGGAAAACGGCGGTGCGTTCCGCTGCCCTGGCCCTTTTGACGGCGGTGCTTCTGGCGGGCTGCTCTCAGCCGGAGGAGTACCAGGAAACTTCGGTGTACGCCATGGATACCATCCTGCGGTTCCAGGTGCTGGCTTCCCCGGACAGCAATGTGGGGGAGGAGCTGCGGGAGGAGGTGCAGCGGGTCAATCGGCTGCTCTCCGCCACCGACCCGGACAGTGAGCTGTACCGGCTGAACCACCGGGAGGAGGAAACCTTCACAGCCAGCCAGGAGCTGGCAGACGTGCTGGCCGGCTGCCTGGAAATCTCCCGGGAGACCGGAGGGGCGCTGAACATTGCCCTGTATCCGGTCACCCAGGCCTGGGGCTTTACCACCGGCGACTACCATGTGCCGGATGCGGCCACCCTCTCGGATGCCATGGAAAAAATCCACTGGGAGGAGATGGAGGTGGATGGTACCCAGGTGCGACTGCCGGAAGGGATGGAGCTGGACCTGGGGGCCGTGGGCAAAGGGTATCTCACGGACTGCTGCGTGGAGCTGCTCCGGGAAGCCCAGGTTTCCTCTGCGCTGCTGGATCTGGGCGGCAATATTTACGCCTACGGACGAAAGGAAGATGGTACCGCCTGGCGCATTGGCATCCAGGACCCGTTTGGCGATGGCCTGGTGGCCTCCTTCACCGCGGAGGATGAGGCGGTGGTCACCTCCGGAACCTATCAGCGGTACTTTGAGGCAGACGGGAAGCGGTATCACCACATCCTGGACAGCCAGACCGGCTATCCGGTGGAGAACGGCCTGGAGTCGGTGACCATTGTCACGGAGAGTGGCTTCCTGGCAGATGCGCTGTCCACCGCACTGTTTGTGCTGGGGCTGGAGGATTCCACCACCTTCTGGCGGGAGCAGTATCCCCAGGTGGGCGTGGTCTGGGTGACCAGCCAGGGGGAGGTGTATTATACCGAAAACCTGGCGGACCGATTCACCCCTGCTGAGGGCGTGACCAGCCATTTGGTGGAATCGTAATGAAATCCCGTTCCCCCCGCATAGGCTAGAATAAGCCTGTGCGGGGGGGGGGTTGTATGCTGCTTCTTTTGATTCTGGCGGCGGGAATCTATTTTACCGGGAGCACCCGGTTCTTTCAGCTGACCCATCTGGGGCTGCTCTACGCCTTTCTCTGTGTGCTGGTTTCCTTTGGCATGGGAAATATGGCCCAGGCCAACTCCATTGCCCAGGCCCTGGAGGGCACCTGGCATCTTTCCCCGCTGGTCACGGCGCCGTTTCTGGCCCTGCTGGTCTGGCATTTCTGCCGGGGAGGCGGCAAGCGGGTGGGAAGGAGTACCCGGGCGTATGTAAAACGGAGATGCGGGCGGTGAGAGGGGGAGAGGTAGATAGAAGATATTTTTTATCATAAATACTGAAAGTGCCAGGCCTTCCTATCATTTCCAGAGTATTTCTTTTCGGCAGGAGAAGCAGATGGCTGGTAAGTCCAACCGCTAAGCGAAACGAAATCTTTCCTGTGTAAAGTCAAGCATCCGTGTGATCCGTTGATCATGCGGATGCTTGCTTTTTATGGTTTTACGGCGCAGGATAACGGGACATTGCATGTTTGGAACGGATATGCTACACTGAACCAGTATGAGCCAAGCTGTAAGATCAAGAGGCGAACACACTTTCCAAATCATCCAAAAGAGGGAACTGAAAAAATGAAAACAAGAATTTTAGGCAAGGAAAGCCCGCTTACCGTCAGCGCGGTGGGATTGGGCTGCGTGGGAATGATATCGGAGTACCCGCCGATTCCGGAGAAGGAGGAAATGATCCGGTTTGCGCGGGAAGCCGTGGACAAGGGAGAGACGTTCTTTGACACTGCGGAAAGCTACGGCCCTTACACCGGGGAAGAAATCCTGGGGGAGGCGCTGCATCCGGTACGGGAGCAGGTGCAGATTGCCACCAAGTTTGGTTTTGCCATTGAGAACGGAGTCGCCGTGGGGCTGGACAGCCGCCCGGAAACCATCCGGAAAGCGGTGGAAGGCTCCCTTCGCCGGCTGAAAACGGATTATATTGACCTTCTGTACCAGCACCGCGCAGATCCCAACGTCCCGGTGGAGGCAGTGGCGGAAACGGTTGCCCGACTGATGGAGGAAGGAAAGGTCTTACATTGGGGAATGAGTGAGGTGTCCGCCCGCACCGTTCGGAAAGCCCATGCCCTTCTGCCCCTTACAGCGATCCAGAACGAATATTCCCTGTGGTACCGGACTGTGGAAACGGAATTGCTTCCCACACTGGAGGAGCTGGGCATTGGCCTGGTATGTTTCTGCCCTCTGGGGCGCGGGTATCTGACCGGCGGCCTCAGGCAGAGCCATTTTTCATCGCAAGATATTCGCCGGGATATGCCCCGGTTTTCCAGTGAAAAAGCGCTGCAGGCCAATGAGAAGCTGCTGGACTTTTTGCGGAGGCAGGCAGAAGTAAAAAAATGTACCATGGCGCAGCTGGCTCTTGCCTGGATCCTTGCCCGTCGCCCCTGGATTGTTCCCATCCCGGGAACCACCAAAAGGGGCCGGCTGGAAGAAAATATGGGCGCTGCCGAACTGGAGTTTACGCCGGACGAATGGGAAGAACTGAATGGGCATCTGGATCGTATTCCAATTTATGGAAAACGGTACAATGCCCAGCAGGAGAGCATGGTAGAAAAATCGGAATAAGTGCTTAAGAAAAGAAGAAAATAATATTACATTTTTGGAAAGCCGAGGCAAATTCATTGACGGCTTTCTCTCCCTATGGTACACTTAACAATTGGAACAGGAAGGAAAAAGGAGAGCGAAAATGAAGCTGCTGAGCATCGTAATTCCCAGCTACAACTCGGAGTCCTACCTTCGGAAATGTGTGGAATCCCTGCTTCCGGGAGGGGAGCGGGTGGAAATCCTGATTGTAAACGACGGCTCCACGGACGGCACCGCGGAAATTGCCCAGGAGTACGCGCGGATGTATCCGACCATTGTCCGGGCCATTCATCAGGAAAACAAGGGCCACGGCGGGGCTGTGAACACGGGCCTGGCAGAGGCCACCGGCGTCTACTTTAAGGTGGTGGACAGCGATGACACCGTCAATCCGGACGCCTATCAGAAAATCCTGGATACCCTGGAAAATATGGTCATGGACGGCACCGGCGTGGACATGCTGATCACCAATTATATTTATGATAAAATAGGAGCTCGCCGGAAGAAGGTCATCAGCTACCGGAATGCCTTCCCGGAGGGGCAGGTTTTCACCTG
>CAZSAF010000038.1:0-16694 GCA_964604605.1 uncultured Lachnospiraceae bacterium | reverse complement strand
CAAAACATCTTTTGACCCCAACATCATATTATACAGCTGTATAGGATACAGCTTCATAGGAGATGATGGCATGGTATTTAACACAGGGGCAGCCTTGCTGGACGCCATTGTGCTGGCGACGGTTTCCCGGGAGCCGGACGGAACCTACGGCTACAAAATTACCCAGGATGTGCGCAAGGTGCTGGACGTTTCGGAGTCTACGCTGTATCCGGTGCTGCGGCGCCTGCAGAAGGATCACTGTCTGGAAGTGTACGATGTGGAGTTTGGCGGAAGGAACCGGCGGTATTACCGGGTGACGCCCCAGGGGGAGGCGCAGCTGCGCCTTTACATCAATGAATGGGGCTCTTACTCGGGGAAAATATCGAAAATCTTTGCGGAGGTAACAAAATGACGAGGGAGGATTTCCTGAGGGAATTGGCATATATGCTCCAGGATGTGGCGGAAGAAGAGCGGGAGGAGGCACTGGCTTACTACCGGGATTATCTGGAGGACGCCGGCCCAGAGGCGGAGCAGGAGGTGCTCCGGGAACTGGGAAGCCCGGCTCAGGTGGCGGCTACCATCAAAGCGGGTTTGGGCGGATCTGATCAGGGGGAATTCAGCGAGAAGGGATATGGAGATCCCCGATACCAGGGGCCCATGTATCCGCCGGGGCGGGGAACGGAGCGGCGGCAGAGACAATACCACCATTCTTCGGGCAGCCAGGAGGCCTACGAGCCAGGCCGCGGGAAGGGGGCGGAGGAACCGAGCGGACAGACGGGACGGCGGTTCGGAAAAATGTCCGGCGGTATGATTGCCCTGCTGATGATTCTCTGTATTCTGGCGTCCCCCATGATTCTGGCCATCGGTCTTGGCGTGGGCAGCGGTATCCTGGGCGTGCTGGTTGGCCTGGTCTGCACCGTGCTGGGACTGATGCTGGCGGTGGGGCTTATGGCCTTGGGCTTCCTCATCGGGGGTGTCATCTGCCTGGGAGGCGGAATCTTTGGCTGGGTATTTTCCCCGCTGGGCGGCGCAGCCGCCTGCTTTGTGGGCGTGGCTCTGCTGGGGCTGGCCCTGCTGACACTGGCACTGGCCATCTGGTTTTACGGCACGGCGGTTCCGGCCGTATGCCGCTGGGTTGGACGGGGCTTTCGTAAACTGTTTGGCGGACGCCGGAGAGGAGGGGAGACGGCATGACAAAGGGAATGAAACGATTGCTGGCAGTGGGCGTGATCCTCTTTCTGGTGGGTGTACTGGGCGCCGGCATTTCCTGGCTGGTGGGCTGGCGCACCGGGGAATGGAGCTGGGATTGGAACTGGAAGGGATTCCGGAATGCGGCCTTTACCATTGAGGAATCCTATGAACCGGCGGAAATCCAGCACATTGCCCTGAACATGGCGGCCGGCAATGTGACCATTCAGCTGGGAGACCGGTTTGCCATCTCCGGCCAGGGCCTGTATGCGGACTTCCAGAGTCGGGTGGAGGATGGGATCTGGACCATCGGCCAGCCAGAATCCCAGGGCGATTTCTGGCGGAACCTGTTTCGCTCCAGCGGCGAGGTGACGCTGACAGTTCCCCGGGATCAAGTGCTGGGCAGCCTGTCCCTGACCATGGGGGCCGGGGAGCTGGACGCGGAGCGGTTGAACACCCGGTACCTGGAGATTTCCTGCGGCGCCGGAAATGTGGACATGGAACAGATACAGGCGGAGGAAATCTACGTGGACTGCGGCGTGGGCGAGGTGGATTTGTCCCTAGAGGGGGCAGAGGAGGACTATCCGCTGGCCGTCAGCTGCGGCGTAGGAGAGGTGACCGTGGGCGACCGGCACTACACCTCTCTGAGCCAGGATGTGGATACCGGGGAGACGCCGGTATTGCAGATTGAGTGCGGCGTGGGCTCGGTGGAGGTAGAATTTAGCGGAAAACGGCCATAAAGAAACTGGACACCAGGCACCATGAAAGCCCTTGGATTGCGGCGCATTTTCCTGTATAAGAGAGGGGCCTTCCGGCAAGACTTTATATAAAAAAGCCGGAAAACCGGAAAGAAAGGAGCCCCGTTATGGGAAAGAAAAAGGAAAAGCCCATTGATTTGGAAAATCTGACGCCGGAGGAAGAACTGAAGTTGGAGATTGCCGCGGAGATCGGCGTGTATGACAAGGTACTCTCTGGCGGCTGGCGTGTCCTGTCCGCCAAAGAGTCCGGGCGGATCGGCGGATTGCTGAGCAGAAGAAAAAGGAGCATGGAACATGAAGATGAGAAGGGAACAGACACAGGCGTGGATCATTGACATCCAGGAGCGGCTGCTGCCGGCCATGAGCCAGCCGGAGGCGCTGGTCTGC
Source organism: uncultured Lachnospiraceae bacterium (assembly GCA_964604605.1). Classification (GTDB taxonomy): domain Bacteria; phylum Bacillota; class Clostridia; order Lachnospirales; family Lachnospiraceae; genus Pseudolachnospira. Next base: position 14,382 of record CAZSAF010000038.1, on the reverse strand, counting down.
CAAGCGGAAAAGCTGATCCGGGGGCTGAACCTGCTGGATATTCCGCTGACGGTGAGCCAGCAGTATACCCGGGGGCTGGGTATGACCGACGTGCGGATCCGGGAGGCTGTGGGGCGGGAGGGCTATCTGGAAAAGCTCAGCTTCAGCTGCCTGGGGGAGCCGGAAATGCGGGAGCGGCTGGCAGCCTTCCCGGAGCGGAAAACCGTGCTGCTCATGGGCATTGAGTCCCATATCTGCGTGCTGCAGACGGCCCTGGACCTGAAGGAGGCCGGCTATGAGCCGGTGGTGGCGGCGGACTGCGTGGATTCCCGCAAGGCCCTGGACCGGGAGATGGCGCTGCGGCGGATGGAGCAGGAGGGAGTCCGTCTGGCCACGGTGGAGTCCTGCCTGTTTGAGCTGCTGGGCCGGGCCGGTACCGATCTTTTCCGGCAGATTTCCCGGCTGATTAAATAGGAAAAACGGTATGGAACATGCTGTCCGGATGGTGCGCAGGATGACCGCAGGATAGCGTCGCGAGATGACGTTTGAAAAAAATTGGAAAAAGTGTTGACAAAAATTCTTTTTTCCGGTATGATTACACGTGCCTGCCAAACAGGCCGTGCGCGAGTGGCTCAGGGGTGGAGCACCACCTTGCCAAGGTGGGGGCCGCGGGTTCGAATCCCGTCTCGCGCTGTAAACAAAGGGAGCAGCAATTTCCGGATGGAGGTTGCTGCTTTTGCTTTTTAGAAAATCATTACGCAAGCGAGGAAACCTTATGAAAAACAAATGGACAACGGTAGACTGGGTGTGGCTGGGCGCCATGGTGTTGGTGATGGCGGGAATCTTCCTGTTTTCCTCCCAGCCCGGGGATGAGTCCAGCCAGGTGAGCAGCGGCTTTTTGCAGCTTCTCCTGGAAATCCCTCCGGTGCGGTGGATTTTGGAGCATACCCCGGTGCTGGAGATCCTCCCCATCCGCAAGTGGGGGCATTTTACCATCTACCTGACGCTGGGCTTCACCTGCCTGGGCTGGGTTCGGCGGCGGATGGCCCGGGGCTGGCTGCGCCTGGCGCTGGCCTGGGGAATCGGAACCCTTTACGCCTGTACCGATGAGTTCCATCAGCTGTTTGTCCCCGGTCGGTCCGGCCAGTGGTCCGATGTGCTGCTGGATTCCCAGGGATGCGCGGTGGGGGTCCTGCTCTGCACCCTGGTTTTTTTGCTGGTAAGGCGGAAAGAATCGTTGTAAAGGGCAGGTATCTGTGGTAAACTGGAAACGCCGGCGCTGGCACGGCCGGCTGTGGGGCCGGTGTGAAACAAGGCGCTGGCCTGTGAACCAAAAGACCCAGCAAGGAGGAGCAAATGCAGTCTTTTATCCCGGAACATTACGAGTCCAAATTGAATCTATATGAAACCCAGTCGGCCATCGGGCTGGTGAAGTGGGATTTCCCGGCCAGCCTGGAGCATGCGCTGCGGCTGAAGCGGGTGTCCGCGCCGCTGTTTGTGGATGCCAAGAGCGGCCTCAATGACGACCTGAACGGCGTGGAGCGCCCGGTGAGCTTTTGGGCCCCGGCCACCGGCGTGGAGGCACAGGTGGTCCATTCCCTGGCCAAGTGGAAGCGGATGGCCCTGTACCGCTATGATTTTTATGAGGGCAAAGGCCTTTACACGGATATGAACGCCATCCGCCAGGATGAGGAGCTGGACAACGCCCACTCCATCTATGTGGACCAGTGGGATTGGGAGAAGGTGATCACCCGGGAGGACCGAAACATGGACTATCTGAAGGAGACGGTCCAGGCCATTGTCACCTGCATCTGCCATACCCTGGATTCCCTGCGGGTGCGGTTCCGCCAAATTGACACGGAGCTGAAGCGGGAGGTTACCTTTGTCTCCTCCCAGGAGCTGGAGGACCGCTGGCCGGAGCTGACCCCCTCGGAGCGGGAGTACCAATTTGTCAAAGAACATAAGACGGTGTTTATCACCGAGATTGGAGACCGGCTGCGCTCCGGCAAGCCCCATGACGGTCGGGCGCCGGACTACGATGACTGGCATCTGAACGGGGATCTGCTGTTCTATCACCCGGTGCTGGATATGGCCCTGGAGATTTCCTCCATGGGGATCCGGGTGGATCCGGAATCCCTGGACCGCCAGCTGACCCTGGCCCACTGCGATGACCGGCGGAAACTGCCGTTCCACCGGATGCTGCTGGAGGGGAAGCTGCCGCTGACCATGGGCGGAGGTATTGGCCAGTCCCGGCTGTGCATGCTGCTGCTGGGCAAGGCCCACATTGGGGAGGTCCAGTCCTCCCTGTGGGATCCTCACACGGTGGAGGTATGCGAGAAAGCGGGCGTGGTGCTGCTGTAGAAAACATCTTCCGGGCCCCCGGTGCGCCGGCCTTTGGCCGCCGCACCGGGGGTCTGTAAAGAGAATGAAAAGTTGTTTTAAAATGTGGCAAAAAGTTCTTGACAAAAGAATGGTTTTCCTGTATTATACTTTTTGTGCCTAGGAGGTACAAAATGCGCGAGTGGCTCAGGGGTGGAGCACCACCTTGCCAAGGTGGGGGCCGCGGGTTCGAATCCCGTCTCGCGCTTTTTTTATTTTCTCTGAAAGCCCGGCCTCAAAGCAGAGGCGGCGGAATGGAGCCTTTATGACCGAATACAACCAGTTTTATGAGGAGTACGGCCAGCCCTTCACTGGCCGGAAGCGCCGGCGGCTGGAGGAGTTCCTGCGCCGGATGGACCTTCTCTACGATGAGGGGATGCAGTACACCGTCAATCTGGTGACCCGGGAGGGGGAGATTGCCGCCACCGGTTCCCTGCAGCACAATGTGATCAAGTGTGTGGCGGTGGACAGCCGTTTTCAGGGGGAGGGGGCTGCCTCCCGGGTGGTGACGCTGCTTTGGAACCACGCCATGGAGGCGGGCCAGAGCCATCTATTCGTCTTTACCAAGCCCCAAAATAAGGCTATGTTTTCCGATCTGGGGTTTTACCCCATCATCCAGACGGCGGACGTCCTGTTCATGGAGAACACCCGCGACGGCATCCGGAAATATGTGGGCAGCCTGGAGCGGCCCCCGCATCCGGAAGGGGCGATTGGGGCGGTGGTGATGAACTGCAACCCTTTCACCAACGGCCACCGCTACCTGGTGGAGACGGCGGCGGGCCAGTGTGGCGCCCTGCACCTCTTTGTCCTCTCGGAGGACCGCAGCGTTTTCCCGGCGGAGGTGCGCTATGAGCTGGTGCGGCAGGGCATCCAGGGATTTCACAACGTCATCCTCCATCACACCTCCGATTATCTGATCTCTTCGGCGGTGTTCCCCACCTATTTCCTCAAAGAACAGGCCCGGGCGGAGCAGATCAACTGCGAACTGGACCTGCGGATTTTCTGTGAGTATTTTGCCCGGGAGCTTTCCATCACCCGCCGATTTGTGGGCACGGAGCCCTTCTGTCCGGTTACCAGCGCTTACAACCGGGAGATGAAGCGGGTGCTGGGGGAGTATGGCATTGAGGTGGTGGAGATCCAGCGCAAGAAGCTGGATGGCCTGGAGATCAGCGCCTCCCGGGTGCGGGAGTGCCTGAAGGCGGGGGACTATGAGGCCATCGGGAAGATGGTGCCGCCCAGCACCCTGCGCTTCCTGCGCTCGGCGGAAGGGCAGGCAATCGCCGCCAAACTGAGACAGGAAGCGGATGGCCAATGACCGGGCAAGGAATTAAACAAACGATCGAACAGAACCTGCAGGAAATTTTCAACACCCCTCCGCTTTCCCTGGATGAAATCCTTTGGTCCCGGGAGAGGCGGGCGGAGACCCAGCGGCGGATGCTGGCGCAGGGGGAGGGGACGCTGATCTGCCTGACCCTGAACATTGCCGGGGCTGTCAAGAGCGCGCCGTCTTTCCGCAGGGCTTTTGAGGAGGGCAAGCGCCGTATTCTGGAGCAGCTTGGCCTGGAGGGGGCGAAGATCCTGGCACAGGAGGAGCGCCACGAAAAGACCGGGGACGAGCTGTATCTGCTGACCGATTGGGGGCTGGTCGCCGCCAAAAGGCGGATGGTGGCAATTGAGGAGGGCTTTGCCCTGGGGCGGATCCTGGACATTGACGTGATGGCGCAGGGGGGAGAGAAGATTTCCCGACAGCAGCTGGGCCTGCCGCCGCGGCGGTGCCTGGTCTGCGGGGAGGCGGCAGCTGCCTGCGCGCGCAGCCGGCGCCATGATCTGCGGACAGTTTTGTATTGTACGGAAGAACGGATTGAAGACTACTTTTCGAAGAAATAGGCGAATGGGAAAAGGAAAAATGGCTAGCGATAGCCATTTTTTTCGTGCCATCCGTTCCTCCGCGGCCCTGTTTTAAAATAGCGGCAAAATGCCTTAAAAAATTAGGAATTGCGGCCTCAAATTTTGAAAACGTGAATTGAAAAAAGATGGGAATGGTGATACAGTAAGCACGGATTTCCTAAAGCAGAACAATCGGGAGGAGTGCACGATGAGAGAAATCAATGCCAGGGACATTACCGAACAGGTAAAACGTCTTTGTATGGAAGCCAATTCCTATCTTCCGGAGGATATCAAGGAAAGGATCAACAAGAGCGAACAGGAAGAGCCCTGGGCGCTGGCTAAGAACATCCTGGGTATCATCCGTGAAAATTACCAGATTGCAGAGGAAAATTATGTTCCGGTCTGTCAGGACACGGGCATGGCCTGCGTCTTTCTGGAGATTGGCCAGGATGTTCACATCAATGGCAACCTGGAGGAGGCGGTTCATGAGGGGGTGCGCCAGGGCTACACCGAAGGGTGCCTGCGCAAATCCGTTGTACGGGATCCGCTGGACCGGGTCAACACCACGGACAACACCCCGGCGGTGATCTACTATGACATTGTCCCCGGCGATGGTTTCAAGGTGACGGTGGCGCCCAAGGGCTTTGGCAGTGAGAACATGAGCCAGATCAAGATGCTCAAACCTTCCGATGGGCTTCGGGGAGTGAAGGATTTTATTTTGAAGGTGGTGGAGGATGCAGGGCCTAACCCCTGTCCCCCCATTGTGGTGGGGGTCGGCATTGGCGGCACCTTTGACAAGGCGGCGTTCCTGGCCAAAAAGGCGCTGATGCGCAGCACCAATGTCCGCAATGCCTCCCCGTTTTATGCTGAGCTGGAGGAGGAGATGCTTCAGAAGATCAAAGCTCTGGGCATTGGCCCCCAGGGGGTCGGCGGCAGGACCACCGCCCTGGCGGTCAACATTGAAACCATGCCGACCCACATTGCCGGCCTGCCGGTTGCAGTCAACATTAACTGCCATGTCACCCGTCACAAGACGTCGGAACTGTAAAGGAGGAGGAGACGTTATGGTAAAGCGGATCACAACTCCACTGACCCTGGAGCAGGTAAAGGATCTGAAGTGCGGAGACAGCGTGTTGATTTCCGGCGTCATCTACACCGCCCGGGATGCGGCGCACAAGCGGCTTTGTGAGCTGGTGGCCCAGGGCAAGGAGCTGCCCTTTGATATCCAGGATTCGGTGATCTACTATGTGGGTCCGGCCCCGGCAAAGGGCAACCAGGTTATCGGCTCCGCCGGCCCCACCACCAGCTACCGGATGGACGCCTATTCCCCCACCCTGATCGCGCTGGGACAGCGGGGCATGATCGGCAAGGGCAAGAGAAGCCCGGAGGTTATTGAAGCCATGAAGCAGTATGGCGCAGTGTATTTTGGCGCCATCGGCGGTGCCGGCGCGCTGCTTTCCCGCTGCATTAAGAAGGCAGAGGTCATCGCCTATGAGGACCTGGGCGCGGAGGCGCTGCGCCGCCTGGAGGTGGAAGACCTGCCTGCCTTCGTCATCATCGACTGCCAGGGCAACAACCTGTATGAGACCGGCAGAAAAGAATACCTGGAATCGGTCCGGTAAAATTGGATTGCGAGAAATACTTTCAAAAATAAACAAGAGGTGGAAGGAAGATGGAGAAGAAGAAATTGGTGATCGGTGTAATCGGCGCGGATGTTCACGCAGTGGGCAACACAATCCTGAACCGTGCGTTCCTGGACGCGGGCTTTGACGTCACCAACCTGGGCGTGCTGGTTCCCCAGGAGGAGTTTATCAAAGCTGCGGTGGAGGTGGGTGCGGACGCCATCTGTGTTTCCTCGCTGTACGGCCAGGGCGAGATCGACTGCACCGGCATGCGGGAAAAATGCGATGAGGCTGGCCTGAAGGGCATCCTGCTGTACGCAGGCGGCAACCTGGTGGTGGGCAAGGTGCCGGTGGAGGAGATTGAGCGGCGCTACAAAGCCATGGGCTTTGACTGTGCCTTCGGCCCGGGTACCGATCCGCAGGTGACCATTGCATACCTGAAAAAGGACCTGGGCATCGAGTAAGCCAGACCTTGTTTTTCCACGAATCATTATCAGGAGAAGGTGAAAGCAATGAAGGCTGTTTTGCTCATTGATTTTGGCAGCACCTATACCAAAATTACGGCAGTGGATGTGGAGAAGGAGCAGATTCTGGGCACGGCCCAGAGCTTTACCACCGTTGAGACCGATATTATGGACGGCCTGAACAACGCGCTGGCAATCCTGAAGGAGCAGATTGGGGAAATTGAGTTTTCTCAGCAGTACGCCTGCTCCAGCGCGGCGGGAGGGCTCCGGATGGTCGCCATCGGCCTGGTGCCGGACCTGACGGCCAAGGCGGCCCGGCAGGCTTCCCTGGGGGCGGGGGCAAAGGTCATCAAGACCTACTCGTATGAGCTGACCGAGGGAGACCGGAAGGAGATTGACCAGATCAATCCCGATATCTGCCTGCTGACCGGAGGCACCGACGGCGGCAACAAGGAAAATATCGTCTACAACGCGCAGATGCTGAGCAAGGTGGAGCACCGGTTCCCCATCATCATCGCGGGAAACCGCAACTGTGCGGACCAGTGCCAGGAAATCCTGCGGGACAAGCAGACCTTTATCTGTGAAAACGTTATGCCGCGGCTGGACATCCCCAATGTGGAGCCGGTGCAGAAAAAGATCCGGGAGATCTTTTTGAACCAGATTATCAAGGCTAAAGGCCTCAGCCGGGCCCAGGATCTGATTCAGGGCATTCTGATGCCCACCCCGTCGGCCATGCTCACCGCCATGAGGCTGCTGGCCAAGGGGACCCAGAACGAGGAGGGCGTTGGCGACCTGGTCTGTGTGGATCTGGGCGGCGCCACCACCGACGTCTATTCCATGTCCTTCGGCCTGCCCACCATAGGGGCGGTGGTCCTCAAGGGGCTGCGGGAAGAATACGCCAAGCGCACGGTGGAAGGGGACATTGGCATGCGCTACAGCATCTACGGCATTGTGGACGCCACGGACATCATGCGTGTCGCGGAGCTGTCCGGCCTGCGGGAGAAGCGCTGCCGGGAACTGATCGACTACCTGGGCGTCCACACGGATGTGGTGCCGGGGGAGAACGATCCGGAACTGGAGGCCCTGGATTACGGGCTGGCGTCCCTGGCCATTGAGACGGCGGTTACACGCCATGCCGGTCATCTGGAACAGTATTTTACCCCCATGGGCATCAGCTACATGCAGACCGGAAAGGATCTGACCGCGGTGAAGACCGTGGTGGTCACCGGCGGTGCCATCATCCACACCAAGCGCACGGCCCAGATTGCCGCCCATGCCCTGTTTGACCCGGCGGATCCGTTTTCCCTCAAGCCCAAGAGCGCCGATGTCTATGTGGACCGGAAGTATATTCTGGCGGCCATGGGCCTCCTGAGCACCCAGTATCCGGATATTGCTTTGAGAATCATGAAAAAGGAGTTAGTAAAGGAGTAAACGCAGATGGAAACCATTAATCTCAAAAATAAAAAGTGGACCGACGATGAGTTTTACAAAATGCGGAAAGAGGTTCTTGCCACATGGCCCACGGGCCAGGAGGTGGACCTGGACGAGGCCATCGCCTACCATAAATCCCTGCCGGAGAACAAAGTGTTTTCCAACAAGCTCAACAAGGCCAAGGAGGAAGGTGTCACCCTGGTTCAGCCCAGAGCCGGCGTAGGCCTCATTGAAAACCACATTGAGCTGCTCAAGCATCTGCAGGACTACGGCGAGGCGGACCTGCTGCCCACCACCATCGACTCTTATACCCGCCAGAACCAGTATGAAAACTGCGCAGAGGGCATCCGACGGGAAAAGGAAGGGATGGCCAACGGCAACTTCCATCCGTATCTTAATGGATTTCCGGCTGTCAACCACGGCGTACACGGTTGCCGCCAGGTGGTGGACGCCCTGGATACCCCGCTGCAGGTCCGCCACGGCACGCCGGACGCACGGCTGCTGACGGAGATTACCTATGCCGGCGGCTTTACTTCCTACGAGGGAGGCGGTATCTCCTACAATATCCCCTACGCCAAGAACATCCCCATTGAGCAGACCATGCGGGACTGGCAGTATGTGGACCGGCTGACCGGCATCTACGAGGAGGCCGGCGTGCCCATCAACCGGGAGCCCTACGGCCCCCTGACCGGCACCCTGGTCCCCCCCTGCATTTCCCACTCAGTGGCAATTATCGAGGCGTTGGCAGCCGCGGAGCAGGGCGTGAAGAATATTTCGGTGGGCTACGGCCAGCTGGGCAACCAGATCCAGGACGTGGCGGCCATCCGCACCTTGGAGGAGCTGACCGAGGAATATCTGCACAAGTTCGGATATTATGACGTCAACGTCACCACGATATTCCACCAGTGGATGGGCGGCTTCCCGGCCGATGAGGCCAAGGCCTACAGCGTCATTGCCTGGGGCGCAGCCTGCGCCACCTTGGCCAAAGCTACCAAGGTGATCGTCAAGACGCCCCACGAGGCGTCGGGCATTCCTACCAAGGAGGCCAACGCTGCCGGCCTGCGCTGCACCAAGCAGCTGACCCACATGCTGGTGGACCAGGTGACCGTCGGCTCCCGGATGGAGCATGAGAAGGAGATCATCAAGGCGGAGACCCGCTGCATTATGGACCGGGTCATCGCCCTGGGCCATGGAGATGTGATCCTGGGAGCTATTGCGGCCATCCATGCCGGGGTTATTGACGTGCCCTTTGGCCCCGCCAAGTGCAACGCCGGAATCATGCTGCCGGCCCGTGACAACGGCGGCGCTGTCCGCATTCTGGAGATGGGCAACTTGCCCTTCACCGATGACCTGAAGAAGTTCCACCGGGAGAAGATGGAAGAGCGGGCCAAGGCGGAAGGCCGAGAGGTGTCCTTCCAGATGGTGATCGACGACGTTTACGCCATCAGCAAGGGACGTCTGGTGGGCAGACCGAGATCGTAAGGCAATCCACAAGCGTATTGATAAAGGAACCATGCCCGCAGGAGGCAAAAGGCAGGCCGCCCTGCGGGATCGATAAAGAAGGGAGATTTCTATCATGAAAATCGTAGACGTAGTATGCGCTCCGGGACGTACAGGTTTCTTCTTTGATGACCAGAAGGCCATTAAGGCCGGCGCGGTGGCCGACGGCGCCGCTTACATCGGCAACCCGGTTACCCCGGGCTTTAAATCCATCCGTCAGCCTGGCGAGTCCATCACGGTGATGCTGATTCTGGAGGACGGCCAGGTTGCGTGGGGCGACTGCGCGGCGGTGCAGTACTCCGGCGCGGGCGGCCGTGACCCGCTGTTTTTGGCGGAGGACTTTATCCCGGTCATTGAGCAGTACATCAAGCCGATACTGGTGGGCAGGGAGGCGGACAGCTTCCGGGCGCTGACCAAGGAGATGGAATCCATTGAGGTGGACGGCAAGCGGCTGCACACCGCCATCCGCTACGGGGTTTCCCAGGCCATCCTGGACGCGGTAGCCAAGTCCTCCAAGAGACAGATGTGCGAGGTGGTGGCCGACGAGTACGGCACCACGGTTTCGGACCAGATGATCCCCATCTTTACCCAGTCCGGAGACAACCGCTATGACAATGCGGACCAGATGATCCTCAAGGGCGCCGATGTCATGCCCCACGCACTGATCAACAATGTGGATACCAAGCTGGGCCGGGACGGCTCCAAGATGAAGGAGTATGTGGAATGGCTGCGGGACCGGGTCCTTCAGCTGCGCATTGATGACCACTACAGCCCCATCTTCCACATTGATGTCTACGGCACCATTGGCCAGGCCTTTGGCGATGAAAACTACAGCGCCATGGCTGACTACCTGGCAGTTCTGGAGGAGGCCGCAAAGCCCTTCCACCTGCGCATTGAAGGCCCCATGGACGCCGGGGAGAGAGAGAAGCAGATGCGCTGCATGAAGGGCCTGCGGGAAGAGGTGGACCGCCGGGGTATCCATGTGGAGCTGGTGGCGGATGAGTGGTGCAACACCCTGGAAGATGTCATCTATTTCTGCGACAACAAGGCCGGCCACATGGCTCAGATCAAGACCCCGGACCTGGGTGGCCTCAACAACACCATTGAGGCGGTTTTGTACTGCAAAAAGAACCATTTTGGCGCTTACCAGGGCGGTACCTGCAATGAGACCGACCGCTCCGCCCAGGTGTGCGTGCACTGCGCCATGGCAACCCGGCCGGACCAGATCCTTGCCAAACCCGGCATGGGCGTTGACGAGGGCTACATGGTGGTTTACAATGAGATGAGCCGCATTCTGGCTCTGCGCAACGCAAAGAAAAACTAACCAGCGGACAACCGAGAGGAGAAACGTTTCATGTCATACATCAGCCATCTGTACAGCGTCTACTTTGCGCCCCGCGGCAACGTGCGCATGGCGGAGCTGGGGATGCAGATTGCCCAGCAGTATCTGCGCCCCATGGACAAACTGATCGGGGTCATTGGGGATCCGGGATCGGGCAAGAGCATGCTGATCCGGGGGATGTTCCCGGGGCTGGATTTGACCAACGGTGATTCCGGCGTCACGGTCCGCCCGTTGCCGATCCTGGAGATGCTGGATGATCCGCTGGGGGTCAACAAGCGCGGCCTTTCGCTGTTTGCCACCCCCCACACCTACCATCTGGACGTCCGCTTTGAGCAGGGATTCACCCAGCTGCCGGTGCTGGCCAACGCCATTATGGCGGCCCTGGGGAAGGGCAAGCGGGTGGTGGTGGAGCACTTTGAGCTGATCTACCCGTTCCTGAAGCGGGAGAGCAGCAGCCTGCCGGTGAATGCGGATCTGATGGTGGGCGTGGGCGGCGAGGTGATCATCACCCGCCCCAACCTGTTTGGCCCCATGCCCCAGGACATTGCCAATATTGTCTTTAAATCCATCCGTTACCGCAAGATGGCCCACTCGGCCGAGGATATCACCAGCTATTTCCTGACCCACGGCCACGAGGAGGAGTTTGAGCACGCCGATGTGAAGCATGGCTTTGTGCTCTGCTTTAAGGAAAAGCCCATTGTCTCGCTGGAGAAAATTGAGAGCAAGGTGAAGGCGGTGATCGAACAGGACGTGCCCATCACCTTCCATGATGACGAGCACATTAAAATTGGCAACGTGATCTATCACTGCAACGCGCCGCGGAACCATGTGCGGCGCAGCAGTGAGATTGAGGGCTTCTCTCTGATCAAGGATATTCCCTACGACCCGGTCCGCAAGGCGTATCTGATTGTGGGCCTGGTGGGCTGCAAGGAGGCGCCGAAGGTTGGTGCGGATCTGGATAAGATCGAGCACATCTACTAAGGAAACGCAACAAGAAGGAGGATGGCAAAATGGAAAAGGGTTGTATCCAGCTTTACTATGGCGACGGCAAGGGCAAAACCACTGCGGCCATGGGACAGATTGTGCGCTGTGTGGGCCATGGCTTCCGGGTACTGGTCTACCAGTTCTTGAAGGAACCCACCAGCGGCGAGGTCAGTGTACTCCGCTCCCTGCCGGGGGTGGAGTATATCCCCAACCAGGGAGCCATCCCCTTCCTGTTCAACCTAACCCCGGAGCAGCAGGAGTTTTACCGGCAGCAGTTCCAGAAGACCTTTGACCAGGTGCGCCGGAAGTTTTTTGAAGGCGGGTATGACCTGGTGGTTTTGGACGAGGCCATTGACGCTTACAACCTGGACCTTGTGCCCCGGAGGCAGATCCTGGAGATGATGGAGAAAAAGCCGGCGGGCACGGAGCTGGTCATCACCGGCCATGACTACGGGATGGACATCAGCGCCCTGACCAGCCGGGCGGACTATGTGACCCGGTTTGTCAAGGAGAAGCACCCCTTTGACCTGGGCCAGGGAAGCCGCAAGGGAATCGAGGAGTAGAGAGGAGAACCACATGAACATCCAAACAAGCGCCGTCGCAGGGACCCTGGAGTCCAGCGACGTGTACGTGAAAGTAGAACCCAGCGACAAGCTGGAGATTGCCATTGAATCCGTGGTCTACAACCAGTATGCCGACCAGATCCGGGCCAGCATTAAGCAGGTGCTGGACCAGCTGGAGGTCTCTTCCGGCAAGATTTCGGTCAACGATAAGGGCGCGGTGGACTGCGTGATCCAGGCGCGGGTGGAGACCGCCATCAAGAGGGCAGGAGGTGAAATCGGATGAGAAGATCCATGCTATTTATCCCGGGCAATACCCCGAACCTGCTGATGAACGGCGATGTGCTGGGGGCGGACAGCCTGATCCTGGATCTGGAGGATGCCGTCTCCCCGGCGGAGAAGGACTCCGCCCGCATTCTGGTGCGTAACGTGTTGAAAAACCTGCACTATAAGGGCTGCGAAATCATTATCCGCATCAACCCGGTGGAGACCGACTACTGGACCCATGACCTGGAGGAAATCATCCCCCTGAGGCCGGACATGATCATGCCGCCCAAGGTCAGCTGTGCCCAGGATGTGAAGGTCGTCTCGGAATACATAGGCAAGCTGGAGGAGGCCTGTGGCTTTGCGAAAAATACGGTGAAGCTGATCCCCCTGATTGAGACCGCCATGGGTGTGGAGAACGCCTTCCAGATTGCCTCCGCCGACGCGCGGGTGGCGGCGCTGTTTTTGGGCGGTGAGGACCTGACCGCCGACCTGCGCTGTAAGCGCACCAAGGAGGGCCAGGAGATCTTCTATGCCCGCACCCGGCTGGTCTGCGCGGCCCGGGCCTGCGGCATTGATGTCTACGACACCCCCTTCACCGACGTCAACGATCTGGAGGGGCTGTATGCCGATGCCCAGTTTGCCAAAGCCCTGGGCTTTTCCGGCAAGGCCTCCATCTCCCCCAGCCACGTGGAGGGGATCAACCAGGTCTTCAGCCCCACCCAGGAGGAGATTGACTACGCCCACGATGTCATGGAGACCATTCGTCTGGCCAAGGAGCAGGGAAAGGGCGTGGTCTCTCTCCACGGCAAGATGATCGACGCGCCCATAGTGGAGCGAGCCAGACAGGTCATTGCCATGGAGAAAGCAATCTTTGGGGAGGTGGAAGACGATGAGTAAGTTAGTAGCATCCATAAGAGAAGCCATTGAAAAATGCGAGCTTCGGGACGGAATGACCATTTCCTTCCATCACCACATGCGAAACGGCGACTATGTGCTGAACATGGTGCTGGACCAGATTGCCCAGATGGGGCTCCGGGACCTGACCGTCAATGCCAGCTCGGTGTTTGACATCCATGAGCCGCTGATCGGCCACACTCAAAACGGCGTGGTCACCGGCCTGGAGTGCAACTATATGGGCGCCAAGGTGGGCCGGGCCATCTCAGAGGGGGTCCTGGACCAGCCGGTGGTCTTCCGCAGCCACGGCGGCCGGGCTTCCGATATGGAAAAGGGCACCTCGGTGATTGACGTGGCCTTCATAGCCGCCCCCACCGCCGATGATATGGGCAACTGCACCGGCAAGATCGGCCCTTCGGCCTGCGGCTCCATTGGCTACGCCTTTGCGGACGCCATGAAAGCCAAGAAGGTGGTGGTGGTCACCGACAACCTGGTTCCCTATCCGCTGGCGGGCTTTTCCATCCCGGAGATTTATGTGGACTATGTGGTGAAGGTGGACCAGATCGGCAACCCGGCGGGGATTGTCTCCGGCACCACCAAGATTACCCGGGATCCGGTGGGCCTGCGGATGGCCCGCTACGCCTCCCAGGTGATTGAGGCCTCCGGCCTGCTCCGGGATGGCTTTTCCTTCCAGACCGGCGCCGGCGGCGCCACCCTGGCCACGGCCAAGTACGTGAAGGAAAGAATGCTGGAGAAGGGGATCAAGGGCAGCTACGGCATGGGCGGCATCACCGGCTACATGGTGGATATGCTGAACGCAGGCTGCTTTGAGGCGCTACTGGACGTACAGTGCTTTGACCTGAAGGCGGTGGAGTCCATCCGCACCAACCCCCGGCATATCGAGGTGTCCGCCACCCAGTACGCAGGGGTCAGCGGCAAGAGCGCCGGGGTGGACAACCTGGATGTGGTCCTGCTGGGGGCTACTCAGGTGGATCTGGACTTTAACGTCAACGTCCACACCGATTCCAACGGCTACGTTATGGGCGGCTCCGGCGGCCACTGCGGCACCGGCG
>CAZSAF010000037.1:0-17476 GCA_964604605.1 uncultured Lachnospiraceae bacterium | reverse complement strand
GGCCTGCCGGCCTTCTTGCTCATACAGGTTAGCGTCGCTAAAGCATAAGCGGGCTAGCCTGCAAGCAGTCTGCCCGCTATGCTTTGCGACCGGGCTTTCATAGTAAAAAAAAGAGCGGATTTTTCTGTCCGCTCTCTTCCCAACCGCCGGGGTCATCCGCGCCCGTTTTCTTTTCCTACGCTCTTCTGGGAGGGCCTTCCCCTTTTTTTTCGCTGCTGCAAAAGCTCCAGCTGCCGCCGCACCTTCTCCCGGATCTTCCCGCGGATGGGGTGGCCGCTGTCCGTAATCCGCAAATCCGCCCCGTAGCCCATCAGCCGCAGCACCAGCTCATTTTCATCGGACGCCTGATAGAACAGGGTCAGCCGGTACAGCCCGGTGGCCTTCTCATAGGCGCAGCGCTTTTTCCAGGGGGAAAACTCCGTCAGAAGCCGCTCCGCCAGGTTCCGCACGTCAAAAAAGACCAGCTCCACCGACCGCTCCCGCTCCGCCCGGTACCGGTCCAGCGCCTCCTGGGCCGTCCGATTGTCAAAGGACTCCCCTGTCAGCTCCATCTTCTGGATTCCGGAAAGATTCAGAATGTAAATAGCCTGATTCCGGCAGGATTGGAGATAGCCCTGGAACCGGTTGTCCTTCTTGGAAAATTCCAAGATAATCGGGCGAAACCTGCCGGCAATCCGTTTCCCCTTGGCGGAGCGGTACTGCAGCCATACCACCTGGCGGCGGTCTATGGCATCCAACAGCTCCTTCACCGACCGGACTTCCCGCTGTACCAACTCCCGGGAAGTCCGGTTCCGGTCAAAGAACGTAATCTTCTCCATCGGAAGGGGTTCCGTTCCTGAGGCTTCCTGCAAAAACCGCCGCAAGGCCTGCTGCTCTTCCGGCTCCAGGAACCCTCCCACCCGCGTGTCCTCCAACATGGTCCGGAGCCAACGCAGCTCCAGGCAGGTCAGCGGAACCACATCCCGGTAGAAATCCAGCTCTTTCCGGCTACCGTATTTGATCCGGTAACCGGGGCCCTCACGGGAAAAGACCGAGTGGCCTCCGGTTCCCTCAGTCACGGTGGTCCGGGACGCAAACCCGTGGGCCAGGAACAGGTGGCGCAGCTGGCCTGGAATGAAATTTTCGGTTTCCATGCCGATGATATGGCAGTAGTCCCCCAGCGCTTCTCGGATCATGTCCTGGCCCTTCCCGGCCGCCACATCGGCTTCCGGATGGGCGCACAGCCGGGCGAAGACCCGGCCCATCACATGGTAGCAGGAGCTGAAGGTTTCATGAAAGAGCTTATCATGTTCCCGGGCCGGTTCTGCCGCCTGGTTCAGGGCATCCGCGTACAGCGGCGGCACACCGTAGGGGAACCAGGAACGCCAGTTCTCCAGCCGCCTGCTCAGCAGCGTCTCCCTCTCCAGGGCTTCCTCCATATCCCGCACATCCTGCTCCACCGAAAAATCCCGGGTGTCCATTCCCTGGCATTCTAGCAGCCGGGAGTAGAAGCTCCGGACCCAGGGACGCAGCTCGCTGGTATCGGTCACATCTACTGTAAAAATCTGCTCCCCCGCTTTCTCCGCCTGCTCCACACGTCCCAACCGTTTTCCCTTGGCCAGCCGCTCCGGCACGTAGGCTTCGGAAACCGGATCGTAGGCCACCCGCAGCCGCACCCGGGTCACGTTTTCCTCATCTCCGGGAATGGCGTTGCCCCGCTGCTCCGGGGTGGTGGAAAGGCCCCAGGTGTGCTCCAGGGACCGGGCTGCGTAAGCAATATCGCCCTGCAGCAGCTCCGCCGGCGCATGGAGGAGTTCCCGGACCGTTTCCTCCTTCAGATACTGGACGGAATCCATAAATTCCAAGCGCAGGCTGGAGTAGCTGCGCAGAAACGGCTCATAGTACATCAGTGATTCCCGCCCGTTGACCGCGCTGATCCGGATCTCCAGGGGAAAACAGAGGACCTGGGTTTCCTGATCCGTCACCCCGTGGCGGTAACGGATCAAGCACCAGAGCCCCTGCTCCATGGCGTGGAGCAGATCCGCCAGATGGAAATCGTTGAGGGCATGGGTATAGTACTCATGTTTAAAGCGGAAAGGGCTCTCCCGGTCTGTGCCCAGACGGTCCAGCAGAAAAAGCCCCAACTCCCCCAGCGGCAGAAACCGGGCATAAAAATCCAGGGCCAGCTGGAAATGCCGCACAAAGGCCGGATTGGCCTGGCTTCCCGCCTCCAGGATCCGGGCCATGCTTTCCCGGGGCAGAGCCCAGCGGCGGTTTCCTTTTTCCACCTGCCGGACACACCGGAGCAGCCCCAGATCCGCCATTTTCTGAAGACGGATATTGGTTTTTCGGTTCTCCCCGCTGAACAAGGGCATGCCATCGGGGTAAAAGCACATCAGCTCCGCCGTGGACAGGTCCGCCTCCTGCTTCAGATCATTCGCCAGCTGCAAGACCCACTCCTCATCCTCCTCCATGGGGTCAAAGGCCCGCCACGTTTTCTTTTTTTTGGAGCGCACCAGCCGCTGCTGCTTTTCCAGCTCCAGCCCCTCTATGCCTTCCCGCAGGAAAATATCCGGGCACAGGGCGGACAGCACATGGAGGAAGTAGGCCGGATCCCGCTCCCGGAAGCCGCAGAACCGGTATACCCGCTGAAACACGTTCATCTCCGCAGACTGGGAATCCAGGGTGGCAAAGAGAATCTGCTCCGGGTCCTCGGACCACTCCAGGTAGTCCCCCAGGATGTTGTTCAGACGTTCCCAATCCTCCCGCAGGGTTTTGGGATCCTCCGCCGGATAACTGTCAAAGGTTTTAAACCCGTACTTGAAGTAATCCCGCAGCGTATTTTTAAACTTCTTGTCAAAGGATCCGGCATGAATCCATTCCACATGCACCGCCATTGCGAATCCTGCGCCTCCTTAGCCCTCCACCAGCTCTGCGCTGAAAAACTCCCGACCGTCCTGGACCTTGCACTCCAGGATCCGCACCGGAAAAACCTTTCCCACCAGGGCCTCCCCCTGGGAGGAGGTGTCCAGCCGGAACTTCCGCACCATCCGAGGGGAAATGTTCACCGTATAGCCGCCCTCACAGGTAATTCCCCGGAGGCCGCCGTTGGTTTTCCGGGCGGTGCACTCCATCTGGCAGACGCTGCCCACCAGCTGGTCTGCCGTCTGCCGGGGGATCTCCCGGGGAACCAGCAGCAGGGTCAGCTGCCGCCCCACCGTCACCCGGTCCAGAATTCCCTGGCAGGCTCCGTCCCCCAGCAGCAGCCCACACATCTGATCCAGCTTTTCCCGGTTGGGGGACAGCTCGTCCGCATGGCCCATCAGGTTCCGGATCTCCCGGGCCCCGCAGATGTCCCGGCGCAGCTGGTCCCACCAGTCCCGCCAGGACGCCGACACTCCGGCTCCCTGGGGCTGCACCGGATGGGCCTGGCACAGGGCCTCCAGCCGCTCCTTCTTGCCGGCGATCAGGTACTCGTAGTTGCCCACAAACGTCTTGGCCGCCGGTTTATTCCGGAAGGCCTCCGCCGAGTCCGGCGCGTCCACATGGGTCACCGGGTTGTAGACGGACAGCTCCGGGTCCCGGTGGAACAGCTCATAGAGGTTATCCCGCAGCGCCTGCTCCAGGGCCTTCCCGTAAAACACCAGCTGCGGGGAATAGTCCTCCATGCGGACGCCGGGAAGCTCCAGGGCATCCTCCACCACCACCGAAAGCTTCAGGTAAAACTGGCACCGCTCACTCTGGGCCTCCAGCATGGCATCGGTGAGGCCGGGACGGCACCGCTCCCGGGCCTCCTGGAAGCGCACATCCAGTGTCTGCAGCTCTGCCAGCGTCACGTCCACCAGATCCTGCTCCTCGTCCACCTGCACGTCCTGAAGGATATGGCGTCCGGCCGCATCGCAGATCTCATCCAGCTGCTGGACAAAGCTGGCCTCGGGCATATCCCCCGGACCGGGAAGTACCGGCAGGGCCGGGGCGGAAAAATTCTTCCTCAGCACCCCGGAGAGGCGTTCCGCAAACAGCTGCCGGGAATCCCCCGCCGACTCTAGCAGGTCCAGCAGCTGCCCCGGGCTGATTCCCTGGACCACCTGCATGCGGTCCACATAGATATTGTAGGTATCGCCTCCGGAAGCGGAGGGTTCCTTCCGGGCCTGCTCAATCCGGGCCCGCTTTTCCTCCTCCTCCAGCTGGCGCATGGTGGAGTCGTGCTGGAGCAGCTCCTTCTCCCGGCTTGCCTGCTCCGCCGCCTCCCGGCGCATCTTTTCAAAAGGGTTCTCCGCCGCCGCCTTCTCCGCCAGCCCCTCCCGGCAGAACCGCTGGAATAGCAGGCAGTTGAACTGCAGCTCATAGTCCGGCCCCTTCCGCCGTTCACCGCTGCGGGTAATATACTCCGCCTGCCGCAGAAGGCCGCGGTTCTTCAGGGCCGCCGCCGCATTCAGCACGTCCGGCTGCTCCCCGGTAAAATCCCGGGAGGCGCAGGCGCTGTTGCTCTCTGCCCGCTCCGCCAGCATACGGATCACCCGGGCCTGGCTCCCGGTCAGATACTTGCACCAGCTTTTGAACACCGGCAGGCAGGCCTCAAAAATGGCGTCCTTGGCCTCCTGGATCTCCAGCTTCCCATCGTGCTTCAGCCGGTTATCGTAAATCTGCTCCGCCGAAGCCTCCAGCACCCAGGGAATGCCGCCGCTGAGGGAGTACAACACCTCCATCAGCTTCTCCGGCATCAGCCATTCTGCCTTCTCCTGCCGGTGCCGCAGCAACGCCGCCGCATCCTCCCAGGCCAGCGGGAGCATGCGGATGGGACGGGTAAACTTCTGCATCAGATAGGATCCCGGCATATTGGGCGGCAGGGAGTCCTGGGACAGGTCGTAATTGGTGGCTGCAATGCACTGGAGCATTCGATCCTCAATGAGGCTCCGCAGCACCTCATGGTGTTCCATGGTCACCCGGGGGGAGGTGGTAAATCGCTCAAAATGGTTCATCAGCAGCACCACAAAATACCCGTATTTCCGGTGCAGCCGGGTGATCATCTTGCTCAGCCGGCTCTGCCCCGAATCCCCGGTTACGACCCGCAGCTCCCGGAGCATGGCGGCCTTTTTTTCCGAATCCTCCAAATACAGCTCCGTCTCCTCCAGGATCCGCTCTGCCAGATAGTGGCAGATGGCATTGCCGTCCTGCTGGGCAGAGAGGTCCGCCTCGCAGGCCAGGATTTTCCGCTCCGCCGCCAGCCGCTCACAGTAGTCAAAAGAAAACATGGTCCGCAGCAGGGAAGTCTTCCCACTCCCCTGAACCCCCAGAATCACCGGATTCACCTTTTGCTCAATACAGGCCTCCAGCTCCTCAAAATACTGCTGGCTGCCAAACCATTCCTCCCGGCTCTCCACCGGGAAGCGGCTCATAAATGGATTCAAATCCTGCTCCTCCTCTCAGCAGGGCCTGTTAAAACAGGCCGCTGTAGTCTTCCTCGTCCGGTTTTTCCGGCGCCTTTCTCTCCTCCGGCGTATCTGCCCGCGCCTCCTGGACCTGCTGCACCGCCTGGAAAATATCCGGCTCATCCGGCACCCGGGGGTACCGGCTGGGCTGCGTCCGGAAGTAACGCCGGTAAATATCCTGCCCAAAGCCGTACAGCTGCTGGTTCACCGGATGCTGCGCCACCACATTCAGGGCCTGCAGAATCTTCATGGTCCTCTGGATCTCCACCAGCTCCTGTCCCAAAAGCTCCCGGATCCGGTCAATATGGATATAGGCATTCCGGTTGGCCGCCAGGCTCTGCATGGCGTCAATGACCCGGAACTCCTCCCCGCTCTCACAGCCCTCATAGAACTGCTTGCACCACTCGTCGGTGATCACCTGGGGCACCGACTGCTGCACGTCCGCCGGGAAAACCCGACTGCGGAAATCCCTCTTGGCCCGCTCAATGGCATCCTGGGCCAGCAGCTTGGTATGCCATACCAGGCCGCCGGTATAGTTCCAGATCCACTGCATGGCCTCCGGCGTCACCTCCAGCTCCGGGAACCCTTTGTAGGGGCGGCGGATCACCTCCTGCATATCCGTCTCCGGCAGCTTGCCCACCTCCATCACCTGCTTGCCAAAGCGCTGGAACAGCTGGTTGATCTTCTCCCCCTTCAGGTTGTAGCGGATCAGCCAGTTGGAGCCGCAGATGGCAAAGTGGACTGCCTCCTTGCACTCCACCTGGTTCAGCATTTCGCTGAGGGCCCCAAAGAGCCCGTCCAGGTTCCGGTGGCCGTCCCCCTGGCGGTTTTCCTCCACCCGCTGGAACAGCCGGTCAATCTCGTCAATGATCAGGTAAACGCCCCGGCCCCCCAGCACCGGCTTCAGCTGCCGGTAGAACAGGCTCAGCTTTTCCGGCTCCTGGTCCGCACAGTAGGCGGGAGCTCTCCATTTTTCCTTCAGCTGGATCCAGCGGCTGTCCACCGCCAGCTCCGGCAGCTGGGTCTCCGCCTCATCCAGCACCCGATCTACAAACACGTACTGGATATGGTCATACCCGCGCATGTTCTGGCAGTCGGTCTTGACGCAGAGTACCTGATGGCAATGGGACTGCAGGTAAGCTGCCAGATAGTTGAGCAGGGAGGACTTGCCGGTGCGGCGGATCCCGTAGATCAGGGCGCTGCGGTAGGCGGCAAAATCTTCTCCCTCCACCAGGGACCGGAGCTTGGCAGTCTCCTCCTTCCGGCCCACAAAGTCCGGGCTGTATACCTCCCCGGTTTCCGGGTTCACCCGGAAGACAATGCCGTTGGGATCCCGGCAGAGCAAATCCGCCGGAAAGGCCGGCGGCTCCACCTCCCCCAGCGAAAGCTCCCCCTTGGCCACCACCGAGGCGTATTGCTTGCCGTTGTGAGAGAAGGAAGCGTTCAGCAGGTATCCCAGGATTTCCTGGTCCGCCGCGCAGTCATAGTCCAGCTCAAACACCACCTGGCTGCCCGGTTCCAGGCGGCTTAAGGCGTACTGCCGGCTGTGGCTGTTGTCGCTGTAGCTGGCCTGGATCACCACGTTCCGCGCCGCCGCCTGGCCAATATTCCGCACCTGTCCGGAGAGGGTGCCAAAGGGGCGCTGGGTTCCCTGGCTCAGGACCACAAACCGCAGCACCGGCCGCTGGTCCAGCTCGTTGATCTCATCGTTGATCAGCTTCTGGACCTTGTTTTTCAGATCCATCCAGCGGTTGGACTCAATGTTCTCCAGCTGCCGGTAGTTGGCGGACAGCTCCTCCCGCAGGTTTTCCGGATTTTCCCGGGCCGCGGAGGCATAGCAGTTCCGCAGGTTATCCAGCACCGTGTAAATTTGGCCCACGCAGGCCATCAGCAGGGCGTCGTCCAGGAGGCTGCGCATGTAGTGGAACAGGGAACGGTGCTCCCCGTAGCAGGCCAGCAGCTCTCCCAGTGTCCGGAAGGACTGCAGCAGGCCGTAGAGGGCGTTGGGCATAGCCTTCACCGCTTCCTCCCTGCCGTATCCGGTTGCCTGTCGGCGCTTCAGAAGCCCTGCCAGGGCCAACACCGTTTGGTTGGCCATCTCCGTGTCCCCGGCGGACAGGGCCGCATAGTAGCCATCGCTGCCCATGAGAAGCAAGGCATTCCACCGCTCCTCCGGCGTACCGCCGGCCAGGCAGCGCCGGTAGATTTTTTTCGACAGCTCCGCCTTGGACTGAACCGTCCCGGCCAGGCTCTGGATTTGCCGGTGCTCCGCCACCAGATCATCTGGGCTCTCCGGGCCGTACAGGGGCTCCAGCCCCTCCGCAAAGAACGGCGTCCTCTCCGGCAGCTCCTTTTCCGTGCTGTCCACCGTCTCCTCCGAGACGCTCCACAGCAGCGGGTCCTTCTGAGTGGCCACCTTAGGATTGGCGTTCCGGGACTCCAGCAGCAGCAAGTGGGAGGGCATCATCCGGGTGCTGATGGCGGAATTCTTCTGGCTCTGAAGGGTATGGGCCAGGCTCACATACCGGCGGTTCATCTCCTCTGCCGCCTGCTCCCCGCTGAGGCCAAAGCAGGTAGTGATGGCCCCGTTGCGGTTGTAGGGGTTGTACGGAAATTTGACCACATAGCAGTAGTAGGCCTTGGCCACATCGCTGTACAGGGTGTCCACCGTTTCCAGCTTTTCCGCGTCCTCCACCGCCGGATCCAGCCCCCGCATCACTGCCTGGGCCAGCTGGGCATTCTCCTTGCTCAGGTAGGTTGCCAACCGCAGCACCTCGTCTGCCCGGGGAGAATACACCAGGGTCAGCACCAGGTTGATACAGCTCCACACATGGAAGCGGGAGGCCCCCACTTTCACCATCATCCCCCGGTTCCCGGAAAAGAGGGCCGTCACCCGGTACCGGGCCTCATACTCCTCCCGGATCCGCCGGGGGGTGTGGGCGCTTTTGCCGGTGCGGAAGTCAATGTGCGCCAGCCCGAAGGTCCCATGAAGCCGGTACATGGCCAGATAGAGGCTGCAGGCATGGGGGTCATCCCCCTGGTCAAAGAGCCGGTCCGCCAACTTGTCCAGCTCCGTCTGGTACCCGTTGTGGCAGATCAGGGCGCCGGTGAGCCAGGCCAGGGCATGCAGCTGCTCCGAATTCTTTCGGATGGCCGCATCCACGTATTTCTCCCGCAGGAAGGTGGAGAGACTGTAGTCCTCAAAGGGATTGTTCAAAATAGCGGCCAGGGAGCCAAACTCAATCTGGCTCTCCAGCTGGCTGAAGTAGCCGCCGTTCAGGAAATCCTCCACAAACTGCAGCTGCTGCTGGCGCTCTCCCTGGGGCCGGGTCCGCTCCGGGAACGCCAGCTCCTTCCGAAGCCAGCTGACCAGGGCTCCCCGCTGATCCGGCTCCGTCTCCAGCAGGAGCCGCAGCACGCTGCGCCCAAAGCCCACATCCTCCACCTGCTCAATCCGGCACTCCAGGGCAGACTGAATGTCCTCCTTATTCGCCCAGGCATCCCGCAGCAGCTCCAGCCAGTTGCCGGTAATGCAGCTGCGGTATCCCAGGGTCAGCCGGGCCAGCTCTTTGGGACTGCGGTTGCGCAGGGCGGAAGCCACATGCTCCCGCACCGCGGACACCGCAATGGGCTCGCTGTAGGGTAGGGAGGCGGCGCCCACCCGCCGGTAGAACTCCCCGGTATCCCGGGAGAAATCATAATCGGCAATCTCCCCGGTGCCGCCGCCTGCCAAGAGCAGCGCATCCAGGGCTGCCAGCATCCGGGCGTACTGGCTCTGGTCCCGCCGGTAGTAGGACTTGGAATTCCGGACCGGCTGCAGCCGCACCAGCCCCCGGAGGCACCGGTGCAGAATGGGCAGGAAGCCGTCAAACTCCGTGCAGCACAGGTCAAACAGCCCGTTGTAGATACCGTAATCATCCGGGAACATGCCCAGCACCCGGCAGAGGACATGGGCCGTCTCCCCCGCCTGGCCTTTCTGGATGCCCTCATAGACAATGGCATTGATCTGCTGCAGGTTGGGGGTATTGCCGTCCGGCAGGATCAGGTTCAGCATAATGGTGTTTTCCGCATCCTCCGTCCACCGTGCCAGCTCCGCCGACCCCATACCGGCCAGGGAATCCACCAGCTCCCGGTAATTCATCCGTCCCAGCACATTTTTCAGCATGCCCAGCAGGTTCCCTGCCTCCTCATAGCGGGCCTCCAGCAGAAGGTGGACGGCCATCACCACCCCTAGATTGCAGCACTTTCCCAGGAGCGCCTTTCCAAAGCGCTCCATCAGGTACGAAACCGCTTCCGGGAAGCCGGTCTTCACCGCGATCAGGGAAACCGCCCGCAGCGTGGCATGGTATTCCACCTCCGTCTGCTTCACCCGGCTGCAGAGGACACGGGAAAGCTGCAGCAGATCCTCCTGACCGCTCCAGCGGGCCAGGTAGTCCGGATGGGCGGCCAGCCGCTCCTCCAGGAACATCCGGCAGACGGCCACCTCCTCCGCCGGCACCGATTCGGCCCAGGACAGCAGGACCTGCAGCAGCAGCTCCCACTGCTCATACTTTTCACAGTACTCCGCACATTCCTGCCAGGAGAATGCCCCCCGCAGGCAGGCCAGAAACAGCAGCTTGGCGTATCCCACCGGATTGTCCTGCAACGGCAGCTTGGTACACTGGCGCCATACGCCGACGTCCTGGGGATTGGCGTAGAGCCGCCGGACCAGGGCGTTGCTCTCGCTCTCCGAAAGCATCCGCGTCTCGCCGTCCCCCTCCGCCCCCTGGCTCTGGACATTCTTCTCCTCCTCGCCGGAGGCCAGGTGGGCAAAGGCAATGTAGCGCTCCACCTCCTCCACCGAGGCCTGCATCAGATACGCTTTGAACAGCTCAAAGTAGCTGGGCAGGTTGGCCCCCCACAGGGCCTGCAGCTGGGTGGAAAGGGCCTGCCCCAGCTCCTCCCCCACCTGGTCTGCCGGCTGATCTGCCAATACCCGCAGCAAATAGAGGGCGAAGGCATCCCTTCCCCGGGCTTTTTCCGTAAAATACAGACATAAAAGCCCCTCGGCAGTCTGGTGCCGCCTGCAGTACGGCGCGCACCATTCCTCCATTCCCGCCAGCAGATCCTCCGGGAACAGCCCTCGGTCAAAGGCCTTCACAAACACCCGGCACAGGAAACTGTGATATTCGCTGTTCTCCTCCATCTCCGGCAGCCGGGCAATATGCTGGAAGAAGCAGAGCACTGACTGCGGCTTCTCCATCTGCTCCGCCAGCTGCGCCAGGCCGGCATATACCGGATACTGGCCCATCAGCTCCCCATCCTCCAGCAGCGGCAGCAGCTGTTCCACCGCCTTTTTCTCCGCCGGATAGCGGAGAAGCACCTGACCGATTTCCGCCGCCTCCTCTTCCAGGGAGAAGGCCGGGTTTTCCCGGATCAGGCGGATCTCCAACAGGGCAATCCGGTTGTCCGGCGTCTCCGGCGCTCCGCCGCCCAGGCGCTGCAGCCTCCGGATACCCCGGAGCTTTTCCCCTGCCGGCGCGTGCTCCAGCTGTGCCAGGGCTTGTTCCCGGAACTGCTCCGCCAGCCCGGACAGTGCGCCGACGTGCAGGCATTGGTACAGGTAGAGGGCCAGCTCCTCCTGGCGCTGTCCCAGGGCGTCTTCCTGTACTGCTTCCAGCAGGGCCGGTTCTGCGCTGTCTCTGCCGGTGACCAGCTCCCGGAGCGTTCCCTCCGGGAAGGCATCCAGCCAGATGAAAAAGCCGGCAAACAGCACGGTCTCCAGTTCCTGCCGGCGGCCGGCCTCCACCAGGGATGCGGTCAGCAGGCTGCCCCACTCCCCGAACCAGGCCAGCGTCTCCTCTTCCCCTAGATCCGGCAGCAGCGGCAGCGGAGTCCGGGTATCCGGATACAGCTTTAATTCCGCGATAAACGCCTCCAGCTGCTGGCTCCAGCTGTCCTCTGCCGGGGGGCACTTTTCCAGGAATTCTGTGTAGGCCCCTCGTCGGAACAGCATGGCGCTGTACAGCTCCCGATGCTTCTCCCGCAAAGCCCCGTATTCCTGCATCAGCTGGAACTGCTGCTCCTCCTCCCCGGTCTCCCGGTACAGGTCCCACAGCAGTTCTGCCGCTTGCTCATCCGGCAGCGCAAACCGGGCAAGGGCTTCCGCCGCCCCCCGATAAGCGCTAAAGAACTGGAAGGCCCGTCGGGCCACGCTTACCTGGTCCATTCCCCGAGGATAGCTGTCCGACCGGTACACCTCTCCCATCCGCCGGGCGTAGGCTTCCGGCACCTCCTGCTCCCGGGAGTATGCCTCCGCCGCGTATTCCCGCAGGTTCCGGTCCAGCGTCACCACGCTCTTGATCATGGGGTCCTTCAGCAACTGCCCCAGCTCCAGCAACTGCCCGTAAAACGCCCGGTTCTTTGCCTCATCCGACTCCGCCATCTCCTGCAGCGCCGCCTGCACCAGCGGCATGGTATCCAACATCCACAGGCAGTCCTGCAGATGCTCCCGGATATACCCCTGGGTGCCGGAGGGGTCCAGCCGCAGCCGGGCAATCAGGTACAGCTGCCGGCAGCGGGTGTCCTCCGCATACCGGTTGGCGTAAGCCTCATACAGCATCCGGCATTCCTGCCAGCGCCCTTCCTGGGCCAGCACCAGCATCAGCTGGGAGCCGTGGATCTGGGGATTACCGGCAATACCGCTCCACATATAGCGCTCCGCCAGTCCATGGAGGTTTTTCTGGAAACGATACAGCCGCAAGCCGGTGTCATAATCCTCCCGGCTCTCACAGTCCGAGGCATTTTCCGCCGATGCGGCCTGGGCCAGCCGCTGGATTTCCTCCGCCGTGTATCCCATGGCTGCCAGCTCCTCCGGGGCTGCTGCCAGCTCCCGGATCCGGGGCAGGTTACCCTCCACAATGGCCTGCTCCATGGGATTGGGCGATGTCTGCTCCGCCAGCTGCCTCCGCCGCTCCTCCATGGTCCGGACCGCCTCCGGCCCAAAGATTCCTTCCGGCAGGCGCAGAAGCTGGGAAAGGCTTTCCGGCCGGTACAGCAGATACACGTTCTCCCGGGCATAGCGCCGGGCCTCCTCCGGGTCCTCTTGGCACAAAACAGACAGGTAGTACACCTGGTTTTCCAGATCCCCCGCCCGGCCGGCCGAGGACATCTTCCATACCTTCCGGAAGGCCTCCCGGTTGTTCTCCTCCCGGTACAGCTGCAGCAGGGCGGTATCACAGTCCTTCTCCTTGGAAGCCAGGCCCAGAATATAGTATTTTTCCGCCAGGCGTCCCTGGTTCCCCTCTGCCCGCAGAAGACGCTCCGCCGCAGCCCGGCAGGTCCGCTCCCGGGCCAGGGAAGAATCCGCCGCCAGGGCCCGGTTTTCCGGTGTCGCCAGAGGGTCCTCCGGGTGCTGTTCCAGATAGCCCTGGAACGCCTCCAGCTCTCCCAGCACCAGCAGCCGTTCCGGCACACGGTCCGGGAATACCGCCTGGGCCCGGCCCAGGGCCGCTGCGCCGCTCTCCTCCCGCGCCGGATTCTCCTCCAGCAATTCCTCCACTGTCACGGAAATTTTGGTCTCTTCCGAAGGCTTCGGTTCCGCATACGCCGTCAGGGAACGGCAGTCCCGCAGCAGGGCCTCAATGGAATCCAGCTGCCGCAGATACGCCCACTCGGCCTCCTCCGATCCCATCAGGAACCGAATCGCAAAGCGGTAGGAAATCTCCGGGAAATGGGCCAGCAGCACCGTCTCAATCTGCCAGTCAATCTCATTTGACAGCTCCGTGGCCTCCATCACCTGCCGCAGTACCTGGTAGGAGCGCAGCGTCTCCTCAAACAGGCGGAAATCCACTTCCTCCCCGGGGGAATCGTACTGCCGGTGAATGGCCTCCTGATCCTTTTGGGGCGTCGCCTGCTCTCCCACCGGCAGGCGGTCCTGGACAAACATCTGCCGCGTCTGCTCCGCCACGGTGTCAAACTGCTCCACCGCCACCTGCAGCCGCTGCAAGGCCGCGGTCTTTCCGCCCACCTGCTCCGCCACCTGCTGCAGCGTGGCCTCCGGCGGGTAAGGCTGGTTCCACACATTCTGAAACAGCTCCCGCAGCTGTTCCGCCTGCTCCTCAAAAGCCGCCACCGCACCGGCTGCCGGCTTCTCCGGCAGCCGTCCCTGGGACAGCTGTTCCAGATAAACGCGTAGCAAAGGCAGCAGCTCCTCCCGCTGCCGGTCCATCTGGCGCACCATCTCCTCCAGGGAGGCAAAATTGGCAGACGGCCTGGGAGAAGAGGCAGGATGAGCCCGCAGCCACTGTCCCAGAGGGGTATCCTCCTCCGGGCAGGCAAAATCCAGCATCAGCCAGCTCTGCTTTCCCCCTTCCCCGCTGCGGGGATTGGGAATCAACACACAGAAGATGGAGGAGCCACTGCGGCTTTGCAGCCCCGTATCAAAGGCAATCCGGGGTTCCTCCTCCTCCATACCGTCAATCAGCCCTTCCGTATCCCCCAGAAAGACCGCCGTCATCCGGTGGGCCACCGCCGCCTTCACCCGGTTTTCATCTGCCAGCTCCTCATTGTAGGACCGGAGCTTGCGGGTATTGTTGTTCCACCAGTTCATGAAGGCGGTCCCGTGCATTTTCTGGATCTCCGCCAGAGCCGCCGGGGAAAAGGGGGCGGAAGCCGGTGGCGGCGCAGCGGCTGGCACTGGCACTGCGGCTGGCGCCGACCCGTTTGCCTTGTAAAGCCAGCGTTTGTCCTCGGATACGGCAAATTCCGGAAAGGCTTCCGGCAGCCATTCGGACAGCCGCTTGCCCATGGTATAGTTTTTATAGTCAATGCCCTTGGGGGACAGGTAATCCTGGGGGATCTGGGCAATCAGCACCTGCCCCTTCTGCTCCAGGATTTCCTCCAGGATCCGGTAAATCTGGGCCAGCGGGTCCCGGGAGAGCCGCAAGGTCTCCCGCCCATTGTTGCCCAGCACCGTAAATTCCGGGAACTGCTCCCGGATCCACCGTTTCGGCCCCGAGGACGCATACAGCGTCCGGTCCAGCCCTTCCGCGTCAAAAACCCGGGAAAGGGTGTTCAGCTTCAGGAACCCTTCCTCCTGTATCTTTCGGGACAATACTTCCACAATGACTGCTCTTTCCTGTTCTGTCATGCCCATTTCCTCCCGCAGTTTGTTTGCCATAACTTAACTATAAAACATTTTACCGTATTCGACAGGGATTTGCAATTCCCGCCACCGATTTTCCTTGAGGTTTTTTTCTGGCAAACCAAAAGGCCGGCCGAACCTGGCTTGCAAAAAGCCTGGCTTGTACCGGCCAATCCCAAATATTACGATATGGAAGCGGAGCAGATTCCCTGAAAGTTTTTACAGCCGCTGCCACAGCATCCGTCCGCCGTCAAAGAGCACATCCGCCCGGCCTCCGTCCCGGAGCCAGGCCAGGTAGGAGCGGACGGTGCTGCCCACCAGCACATACTGCTGGAAATCCATCAGCAGGCCGTAGCCCTCAAAGAGCTGCCGCAGGATCTCCTCAAAGGTAACCGGCTCCCGGCAGATGGCCAGAATCCGCTCCCCGATCTCCTCCACCTTGTCCAGGTTCTTCTGGGCCAGGCCGGCAATGTCCTCTGTGGCCGCGGCGTGGGCCGGCACAAAAAGGGCCGCCTGCATCTCCCGCACCTGCTCCAGGGTCCGCACATACTCCGCCACATCGTACACAAAATTGATCTGATATTTCTCCAGCGTCTCCTCACTGGAAAGGCAGTCGGCCGGGTACACCACCTGGTCCGCCGTCCGGATGCCCACCATATCCCAGGAATGGCCCGGCAGCGGAAGCAGCTCCAGCCCTTCCGGCAGCACGCCCTCGGTCAGCGGCTCCGCCTGGCTGGGCTGGGCCATCAGGAACTTGTGCCGCAGATCCCGGGGCGGGAAACCGCCATAGAGGGTCATGGGCTCCAGCACCGGATGGTTGACAAAGTCACATTCTATTCCCGGCGCATAGATTTTGCAGCCGGTCTGCTGCTGCAGGTACCGGTTGCCGCCGATATGGTCCGCATGGGAGTGGGTGTTGCAGATCATCCGCAGCTTCCACCCATTCTCATCCAGAATTTTCCGCACCCGACGCCCTGCGTCCTTGTCGCTGCCGCTGTCAATGAGGCAGACCTCCGTGTCCGTCAGGCGCACCAGGCCAATCTTGGCAGGGCACTGCACATAAAAGCTGTTCTCCCCTGCCTGGCACAATTCGTACATACCGCTCCTCCTAAAAAAGCCGCCCCGCTTTCCCAAAAGCAGGGCGGCGCAGGATTCTCTCCTTATTTCACCACAAAGTTGATGATCTTGCCGGGGACAAAGATCTCCTTGACAATCTTGCCGGTAATCCGGGAGGCCACCGCCTCCTCGCCAGCCTTCAGGGCGTCCTCCTTGGACACATCCGCCGGCAGGCTGATGACGCAGCGGGTCTTGCCGTTGACCTGCACCGGGATTTCCACCTCGTCGTCCTTCATCATCTCCTCGTCACACTTGGGCCAGCCGTTCTCCTGGTGGAACACGCTGTCCGTGTGGCCCAGCTGCTCCCACAGCTCCTCGGCAATGTGAGGGGCAAAGGGGGACAGCATGATTACCGCAGTCTCCAGGGTCTCCCGGTCGATGCCGCCTTCCTTCTTGGCCAGGTCGATCATCTTGTTGCTGTACTCCATGAAGCCGCTGATCACCGTGTTCAGGCTGAAGCTCTCCAGACGGCTGGTGATGTCGTTTACCATCCGATGGCGGATCTTCTCCATCTCCTTGGTGGCCGGAACATTCTTGTCCTTGTTGTCCATCACCAGGTTCCAGAACCGGGTCATAAACCGGTACACGCCGTCAATGCCTCTCTCATCCCACTCGGAATCCAGCTCCGGCGGACCCACAAACAGTTCGTACATCCGCAGGGAGTCGCAACCGTAATCCCGCACCAGATCATCCGGGGAAACCACGTTGCCCTTGGACTTGCTCATCTTAATGCCGTTCTTGCCGGTGATCATGCCCTGGTTGAACAGCTTATGGAAAGGCTCGTCAAAGTCAATGACGCCGATATCGCACAAGAACTTGGTGTAGAACCGGGAGTACAGCAGGTGCAGCACCGCATGCTCCACGCCGCCAATGTACATATCCACCGGCAGATACTGATCCGCAATCTCCCGGCTGACCAGTTCCTTGTCATTCTTGTTGTCCACGTAGCGCAGGAAATACCAGGAGGAACCGGCCCACTGGGGCATGGTGTTGGTCTCCCGCATGGCCGGGCCGCCGCACTGAGGGCAGGTGGTGTTCACCCAGTCGGTGATGGCCGCCAGAGGCGACTCCCCGGTGCCGGTGGGCTGATAGGACTCCACATCCGGCAGAAGCACCGGCAGCTGATCCTCCGGAACCGCCACGGCGCCGCAGTGAGGGCAGTGGACAATGGGAATAGGCTCGCCCCAGTAGCGCTGGCGGCTGAACACCCAGTCGCGGAGCTTGTAATTCACGGTCTTTTTGCCGATTCCCCGCTCCTCCAGGATATGGGGTGCCTTCTGTTTGATCTCCTCCGAATCCATTCCGGTCCAGTCCCCGGAGTTGATCATAATGCCGCTGCCGGTGTAGGCCTCGGTCAGGTTGGGATTCTCCACCCCATCCTTGGCAATGACCTGGATGATGGGGATGTTGAACTTGGTGGCAAACTCGAAGTCCCGGTCGTCATGGGCCGGCACGCACATGATGGCGCCGGTGCCGTAGTCCGCCAGCACGTAATCGGACAGCCAGATGGGGATCTTGGCCCCGTTTAAGGGGTTCACCGCATAGTTTCCGGTGAACACGCCAGTCTTCTCCTTATCCTGGAGACGGTCCACGGACGATTTGTGGGAAGCCTGGAAGATATACTGGTCCACCGCCTCCTTCTGCTCCGGGGTGGCCAGCTCCGCGGCCAGGGCATGCTCCGGTGCCAGCACCATGAAGGTGGCACCGTAGAGGGTATCCGGACGGGTGGTGTACACCCGGATCTTCTCCTCCCGGCCATCCACCGGAAAGTCCACCTCCGCGCCGTAGGATTTGCCGATCCAGTCGGTCTGCATCTTCTTAACCT
>CAZSAF010000036.1:12573-17525 GCA_964604605.1 uncultured Lachnospiraceae bacterium | reverse complement strand
GGAGAGCGTCGCGTTCGCAACGCGAAGGCCGAGGGTTCGAATCCCTTCGTCTCCATGGAATAAACGGTACAGAATCTGAACGGAAAATCAGATTTTGTATCGTTTTTGTTGTACAAAAAGAGGGATAAGCCCCTTTTTGTCGGTTTTTGGGATGAGGCCTCCGGGATTTCGTTGAGGAAATGCAGAAAATGTGCTATACTGTTGAAAAACATACGTAGGGGGAGCAACATGGGTGGAAATGCCCGCAAAGGGCAAAAAAACTCGTTGGATCCAGAACAGACGGTGAAAATGCTGAAGTGGTGCCTGGCAAATTTGCGCGCAGTCGATGTGCATGCGTTTTTTCTGATTGCCCTGGAGCAGGATGAAGAGGGCCAGCAAATAACCATTGGCGTGTATGTGTTTGGCAATGCGTTCCTGTTCCACGTGCGGGAAGGGGAGTTCGTGGTGCTCAGCTCCAACACCACCTATGAGCTGTTCTATGAGCAGTGCCGCCGGGTGAAGATTCTCCTGGACCGCCAATATGACCGGAAATACCGGATGGGCCATACCCGGAGGTCCCTCAGGATCAGGTGGAGCTGGAGACGGTCAACGAGGAGCTGTAAACGGTGAACACCGAGTACCAGCAGAAGGTGGAGGAGCTGCCCCCATTGACCGGGAGGTGGTGGCCACCAACGGCCAGTACTATACCATGCGCATTGCCCCCTACCGGACCACGGAAAACAGCATCAAGGGGCTGGTTATCACCATCATTGACAGCCTGGCCACCGGACGGCCCAAGCGGGAGCAGAGCGGGGGATAACCGCGGACAGAGATCCCGGGAAAAGCAGAATACAGGAAAAAGAGCATCGGCGCCGGCTGGTGCTCTTTTTTTGACTGCACGTGTCTAGCAGGGCACGATTCTTTCTTTTGTTTTGTGTTCCGTGAAGAATAAAAGGAAAAAGCCGTACAAAATAAGACCAACCGGGGGCAGCTGCACGCAGTGGATGACATTAACTTTACCTTAGACCGGGGGAAAACCCTGGGGGTGGTGGGGGAGTCTGGCTGCGGCAAATCCACCCTGGGTCGGGTGATTTTGAACCTGTCCCCGGCTACCGGCGGGGAAGTGCTCTTTGACGGGGAAAACATTGTGGGTGCCAAGGGGGCGCACCAGAAAGAGCTGCGGCGGAAAATGCAGATCATTTTCCAGGATCCCTTTTCCTCCATTGATCCTCGGATGTGCGTCAGCGAGATCATAGAGGAGCCGCTGAAGCTGTTCAAGCTGTACAGCCGGGAGGAACGGTTCAAGCGGGTGGAGGAGCTGATGGACACGGTGGGTCTGGCCAAGCGTCTGACCTATTCTTACCCCCATGAGCTGGACGGCGGCAGGCGGCAGCGGATTGGCATTGCCCGGGCCTTGGCCCTGGAGCCTTCCTTCATTGTGTGTGACGAGCCGGTTTCCGCCTTGGATGTTTCCATTCAGGCCCAGGTGCTGAACCTGCTCCAGGACCTGCAGGAGGAGAAGGGGCTCACCTATCTGTTTATCACCCATGACCTGAGCGTGGTGAAGCACGTGTCCGATGACATTCTGGTGATGTATCTGGGACAGGTGGTGGAAAAAGCGCCGGCCAAGGAGCTGTTCCAGGTGCAGATGCATCCCTACACTCAGGCACTGCTCTTGGCCATTCCCACGGCCAAAGCCGGCGCCAAGAAGGAGCGGATCCTCCTGAAGGGGGAGATTACCTCTCCGGTGGACCCCAAGCCGGGCTGCCGTTTTGCGCCCCGGTGCCTGTACGCCACCGAGGAATGCCGGAAGAAGCCGTACCAGCTGACGGAGGCTTCTCCCAACCACTTTGTGGCCTGCCACAAATATCCAGAGCTGACCAAGAGGAGGGCGAAATCATGAGCAAGCCTTTGATTCTGGTGTCCGGGGAGCATGGCTTTGACCCGGAAATGTACATGAGCCGGCTTGTGCTGAACAAAAACTATGCCCAGGGGGTCAGCGCCGGAGGCGGGGTACCGCTGATTCCGGCGGACCCGCTGGAGGCGGAGCGGTACGCGGGGCTGGCGGACGGCCTGATGCTTACCGGCGGCTCCGGCGTTCACCCGGCCCTGTACGGGGACGTATTTTTTGATGATGACTCCATCCGGGGCTCCAACCCGGTACGGGACGAGATGGAGCTGGCCCTGCTCCGGTGCTTTGTGGAAAGGAAAAAGCCAGTGTTTGGTATCTGCCGGGGCTACCAGCTGATGAACGTCTTTTTTGGGGGAAAGCTGATCCAGAATTTCCCCAAACAGCGGCATATCGAGCACCAGAATGGGATTTCCCACCTGGTGAAGGCGGAAGCGGAATCCATTGTGGGGCGGCTGTTCGGCAGCGAGTTTATGACCAACAGCCACCACCGGGATGGGGTGACGGAGACTGGGCCGGAGGTGTGGATTACCGCCACGTCCGCCGACGGGATCCCGGAGGCCCTAGAGCACCGGAGCCTGCCCTGCTTTGGGGTCCAGTGGCATCCGGAGCGGCAGCGGGGGGATGCCAAAAACCCCGCCTGCGGCCCGGACATGACGCCGCTGTTCCGGTATTTTGTGGATCTGTGCCGCTCCTAGGTTTTGAGAAAAGGGGCAAAGCGGTTTTGCCCCAACCATATTTCCGCGCAAGGGGGAGAATGAAACATGATTGGCTTAGAGGAAATCAGAAAGGCCACGGAGGCCCACCGGCAGGAGATCATTGACTGTCTGGTGGAGATGGTGCAGACGCCCAGCGTTACCGGGGATGAGGTGCCCATCAGCAAGGTGTTCCGCCGACGGATGGAGGAGATGGGCCTGGAGGTGCAGACAGTGGAGGCGGAGCCGGACCGGCCCAACCTGCTGGCTGAGTGGTTTGGCTCCCAGAAGGGTCCCCGCTTCATTTTCAACGGCCACATGGACGTGTTTCCGCCGGTGGAGAGCGATCCGGGGCTGTACGGTCCCTGGTCCGGAAAGATTGTGGACGGGAAGATCTACGGCCGGGGCACCGGGGACATGAAAGGGGGAGACTGCGCCGCCCTGATGGCGGTGAAAATCCTCCGGGAGCTGGGCTTTGACCCCAAGGGAAGCATTCTGCTCAGCTTCATGTGCGACGAGGAGCACGGCAGCCGCCTGGGCGCCAAGTATCTGATTGAGAAGGAGCTGCTCAACGGAGACTACGGCATTTGCATGGAGCCCACCGACTGTCAGATCTTGACCCATCACGGCGGCATCTACCGGGCCTTTTACACCTACACCGCAGAGGGGTACCATTCCCACGGCCCTCACCCCACCGGCAGCGCCATTGAGAAGGCCCACCGGGCCATTGACGCCCTGCTGAAGCTGGGGGAGGAGATCCACCGGCGGCCCAACCCCCTGTACGATCCGCCCAGCCTTTCCATCACCACCGTCCACGCCGGCACCGCCACCAACCTCCACGCCAGCAAGGCCACCTTCTCCGTGGACCGGCGGTACATTATGGGGGAGACCATTGAGAGCGTGCAGAAAGAGATTGGGGATGTGCTGGACGGGCTGAAGGAGCAGTATCCGGGGATGGACTACACGGTGGAGGTTCAGTCGGACCGGCCTACTCTAACGGTTCCCGAGGACGGGATTATGGTGACCACCATGGCCAAGGCCTGGGAGGAGGTCATGGGGCGTCCGGCGGAGTTCCGGTACTGCCAGGGAGGAACGGACGCGGCGTCCATTGTCAAGCACAATGGCATGCAGATGGTGGTCTGCGACCCCGCGGACGGGCTGGTGATGGCCGGCAATGCCAACGAGTGCGTGGAGATCCGGGATCTGATCTCCCTGGTGGAGCTGTATGCGCTGACGGTGGTGCGGCTGCTTGGCTGAGAGTGCCGGCGAAGGAATCCGGCCCCGGTGAAGGGAGCCGGATCCGGTAAAGGGAACTGGCCCCGGCAGCGGGCCTGGCAAGAGGTATTCCAGTGAAGATTGGAAAAGCAGAGATTGACGCATACATGGAGCGGCACGGGCAGGAGATGGTGGATTTCCTCTCGGAAATTCTCCGGGTCCCCAGCGTGACCGGGGAGGAACTGGCCGTTTCCCGGGTGTTTCGGGAACGGATGGAGCGGATGGGCCTGGCAGTAGAGGTGATCGGCACGGCGGAGGACCGGCCCAACCTGATTGCCTCCTGGAAGGGGTCGGCGGAGGGGCCGTCCTTCCTGTTCAACGGCCACATGGACGTGTTTCCCCCGGTTCCCGGGGAGGACCCGGCGGTGTCCTGGTCCGGAAAGATGGAGGACGGCTATGTCCATGGCCGGGGCGCCAGCGATATGAAAGGGGGAGACTGCGCGGCGCTGATGGCGGTGGAGATGCTCCATGCCCTGGGCTTTGACCCCAAAGGCACCATCACCCTAAGCTATATGTGCGATGAGGAGGTGGGAGGCGGAAAGGGCGTCAAATATCTGGTGGAAAACGGCTACCTGAAAGCCGATTACGGGATCTGCATGGAGCCCAGTAATATGGATTTGATTCTGGGCCACACGGGTATCTTCCGATGTTTCCTGAAGTTTACCGGATCCCCGGCGTCCTCCTACCGGCCGCACCCATCGGTGGATGCCCTGGAAAAGTGTATCCGGGCGGCGGAAGTCCTGTACCGACTGCGGGATCGGATCCAGGCACGGCAGGACCCGGTGTACGGCTGCCCCAGCCTGTCCCTGACTACCCTGCAGGCCGGAACCGCCACCAACGTGTTTGCCACGGAGGCGGTCCTCTCCCTGGACCGGCGGCTGATCCCTGGGGAGACCCATGAGCAGGCGGAGGGGGAGATCCGGGAAGCCCTGGATGCGCTGAAAGAGACCTGCCCGGAGTTTTCCTACGAGATGGAGATGATCTCGGACCGGCCGTTCCTGCAGGTACAGCCGGAATCTCCGGTGGTCCAGGCTATCTCCCGGGCGAACCAGCAGGTGTTTGGCCGGCCCATCCGGCACCGGTACCGCCACGGC
>CAZSAF010000036.1:0-12473 GCA_964604605.1 uncultured Lachnospiraceae bacterium | reverse complement strand
CGGCCAATATTTTTGCGGCCTACGGCACCCAGATTCCCAACATGGGGCCGGGGCAGGAGAGCGAATGCACAAAACGGGATGAAAAAATTTGTATTCGGGATTATCTGGATATGATCCGGATTTATGCGCTGACACTGACGGAGCTTTTATAGAAGAGGGCGGCAAAAAAGCGGCGGGGATGCGGCGGGCAGGCTGTGTTTCCGCCGGATGCTTTTATTCCTCCAGATAGGAGGAGATGACCCGGACAAAATTGGTGATCACATCCCAGAATGTATCCAGCTCTTCTTCCGAATGGAAGGAGCGGAGTGTCTGCAGCATCTTGTCCATGCCGGCAATCTCCTGTGACTTATAGGCAATGGCCAGCCGAACACCGGCGGGGGTGGGGAAAATATGGACGGTTTTCGCGTTTTTTACATGCTTGACCCGTTCAATGAGCCCTTTCTGCTCCAGCTTGACAATGATCTGCGAAATGGCGCCGGGGGTCCGGCCCAGGGACTGGGCCAGCTCTGTGTTGGTAATCCCCTGGTTTTCATGGATGTTGATGAGCAGGTGGCGTTCCACCACGGTGGTCTGGAGATCGTTGGGGGCTTCCAGCGTACTGATATATTTTTCATATTGGCTGGCGAAGCGGAACAGAATATCCGTCCGATCACTGTACTCCTGAAACACCATGGCTGGGACCTCCTTGTCCTCGTTTTCGTCCTATTCAGTGTATCAGACAATAGCAAAAAAGCAAATAAAAAGTAGGAAGGGGCGCCATAGCTTGCAAAGAGTGGCTGAAATTGATAAAATGAAAAAACAGGAGTTACGTAGCAGAGGTGGAAAGGAGGCTGCGGGACGCAGATATTTTTATCGAATGAATAAGTGTAAAATTACCGTACTGCAGTGCCGGCTGAATGAGGAGCTGGTGAAGGAATATGGGGCCCCGGGGCTGACGC
The DNA here is from genome assembly GCA_964604605.1 of uncultured Lachnospiraceae bacterium. Classification (GTDB taxonomy): domain Bacteria; phylum Bacillota; class Clostridia; order Lachnospirales; family Lachnospiraceae; genus Pseudolachnospira. The sequence continues at coordinate 11,535 of CAZSAF010000036.1, read as the reverse complement.
TGTGCCCCATGATGAAGGAGGGGCAGGAGTTCCTGGTGGATTATGACATGCCGGAGGGTTTTTGCAACATGGCCTGGCGGTCCATCTACCCGAATATTTTTGCCCTGTCCCACGGCCAGAAGGGCAGCCCGGTGAAATATTTGGACTGGGTGAACCGGGAAGGGCTGGCCATTGTCAGCTGCAACGATGCCCTGCGCCCGGTGTATTTCAAGATTGAGGTGACCGATATTCCCTCGGATTATGTGCCGGTTTCCTCTGCGCCGGAGGAGCCGGAGGCAAACAAAAAAGAGAATTCGGCCAGCGCCAACTGCGTGCTGCAGGAAAGCTAGGAGGAACCATGAAGACAGCGTTGGAGGCCATTGACCGGAACGCGGAGGCGATGATCCGGCTGGCCAAGGACATCTGGCAGCATCCGGAGACCGCATACCGGGAGCACCATGCAGCCCAGGTGACGGCAGAATTTTTGCGGGAACATGGATTTGCAGTGGAGGAACATGCTTTTGGCATTTCTACCGCCCTGCGGGCCGTGTGGGGAGAGGGAAAGCCGGTGCTGGGCTTTCTGGCGGAGTACGACGCCCTGCCGGGGCTGAGCCAGGCGGAGGGCCAGACGGTCCATACGCCAGTGGCGGGTCAGGACTGTGGGCATGGCTGCGGCCACAACCTGCTCTGCGGTGCCAATGTGGCGGCGGTTTTGGGATTGCAGGCGGAGATGCGGCAGCGGAATTTGCCGGGCACCCTGGTCTTTTACGGCTGCCCGGCGGAGGAAGTGCTGACTGGCAAGGTCTTTATGGCCCGGGACGGGGCATTCCGGGAACTGGATGCGGCGATATGCTACCACCCGGCCTCCCGGGATTTTGTGGCGGGTGGTAAGCATGGCAGCACCAACGCCCTGAACAGCGCCGTATTCCATTTCCACGGGGTGACGGCCCATGCGGCGGCGGACCCCTACAACGGCCGCTCGGCCCTGGATGCGGTGGAGCTGATGAACGTGGGAGCCAATTACCTGCGGGAGCATATCCCGTCGGATGTGCGGCTGCACTATACCATCACCGATGGAGGGGTGGTACCAAATGTGGTGCCGGACCACGCCAGCGTCTGGTATTACGTGCGGGCCGAGGAGCGGGAGACGGTGGAGTCTGTGTATGAGCGGTTGCGAGACGTGGCCAGAGGGGCTGCGTTGATGACCGGCACCACGGTGGAGGAGGAGTTCCAGGGAGGGTGCTACCACTGTTTGAACAATGAAACCCTGGGCAGGCACTTTTTGAAGGCTTTCCAGGCAGTGCCCCGGGAGCCGTGGACGGAGGAGGAGGCTTTTGCGGCGGAATTGAACCGGAACAGTCCGCTGAACCGGAAGCAACAGGCATCTGGCACGGGAAAAGTGCCGCTGTCCCAAGATCCTCCTTTTTATCTGGAGGGGAAAGACTGCTCCTCCACAGACGTGGGGGATGTGTCCCATCTGGTGCCCTGTGTGATGATCAACACCGCGGCCAAAAACACCATGGCTCCGGCGCACAGCTGGCAGGTAACCGCTTGCTCCGGCCACTCCATTGGCTTCCAGGGCATGCTGTATGCGGCTAAAGTGATGGCCGCCGGCAGCGTGGGGCTGCTGGAGCGCCCGGAGATTCTGGCCCAGGCGGCTGCGGAGTTTGCCCAGGACACAGCGGAAAGGCCCTACGTCTGCCCGATTCCGGATTCGGTGCCGGTGCCGGAGGGACGGTAAAAATCAGAAATTTTTATCCTCAAAGAGCTGAGGGCCTGGGGCGAAATCTGTTCCGCCGCCAGGCCCCGTAGGAAGAATGATTCACGTACCGTTTACCCCAGCACCTTCTGAATCCGCTCCATGGCCTCCGCCGTGTCCTCCGGGGTGCCGAAGGCGGTGAGGCGGAAGAAGCCTTCTCCGTTCTGGCCGAAGCCGCTGCCGGGGGTGCCCACCACCTGGGCCTGCTCCAGCAGGAACTGGAAGAAATCCCAGCTGCTCTTGCCCTCCGGGCAGCGCATCCACAGATAAGGGGAGTTGGTGCCGCCGGTGTGCCAGATGCCCAGGGATTCCAGGGCCTGGTGCATCAGCAGGGCGTTGGCCTGGTACTGGCGCACCGCCTGCTGGCAGGCCTCCATTCCCTCCGGCGTAAAGACGGCCGCTGCCGCCCGCTGCACCGGATAGGAGACGCCGTTGAACTTGGTAGTCTGGCGGCGCAGCCACATGGCCTGCAGGGACAGGCCGCCCCGGACCAGCTCACTGGGCACCACCGTGTAGCCGCAGCGGGTGCCGGTGAAGCCGGCGGTCTTGGAGAGGGAGCCGACCTCAATGGCGCATTCCTTAGCGCCGGGAATCTCATAAATACTGTGGGGCAGGGAAGGATCCTTTACAAAGGATTCATAGGCCGCGTCAAAGAGGATCACCGCATCCTGCTCTTTGGCGTAATCCACCCATTTCTGCAGCTGCTCCCGGCTGTACACGGCGCCAGTGGGGTTATTAGGGGAGCAGAGATAGATGATATCCGCCTTCTGACTGGGATCCGGCATGGGCAAAAACTGGTTTTCCAGGCAGGCGGCCATGTAGACAATGGAACGGCCGGCCATCTGGTTGGTATCCCGGTACACCGGGTATACCGGATCCGGGATCAGCACCGTATTGTCCGTGTCAAACAGGTCCAGCAGGTTGCCGATGTCGCTTTTGGCCCCATCGCTGACAAAGATGGCGTCCAGCGGCAGCTCCACGCCAAAGCGCTGGTAGTAGGTTTGAATTTTTTCTCTTAAAAAGTCGTATCCCTGCTCCGGGCCGTAGCCCCGGAAGGTGGATGCCTGTCCCATTTCCTCCACTGCCCGGGCGAAGGCTTCCACCACCGGCTTGGCCAGAGGCAGGGTCACATCGCCGATTCCCAGGCTCAGCACCTTCTGGTCCGGATGAGCGACCTCGTAGGCTTCCCGGCGGGTGCGGATCTGGGAAAACAGATAGCTGGTTTCCAGGGTTTTATAGTTCTCGTTGATCTTCATATCGCGGTCATCTCCCACATAAGATTCAATAGAAAAATTTCCGGCAGGGGAAAGCGCAGGGCCCTCCCTGCCGGAAAAAACAAAAGCGCTCCGCAGCGGAATTCCCCTGGGGAGAGGGATGGGAATCCGCACGGAACGCCTTTGTTCCTCTTGGAATATATCATAAAGAAGAAAATAAGTCAATGGAAAAACCAAAGAAAAAGTTAATTTTCTTTTGTAAATAGTATGATTCGCAAAATATAAAAAAGAAAAGTTAAAAAAAACTATTGACAAAGTGCCTCGAGTGCTGTATAGTGACCTACATGTAGCAAGGGCGCTGCGGGATACAACCGTAGCGCCTTTTTCTGTTTCATGGGAATCTGTTCCTGTGAAAAGACCGGCAGACAAAGGAAACACCCTCCGGGTGTAGCTGGATGCCGTAGGAAACGCGGCAGCCATGAAAGGAGCAAAGGTATGGAAGAGTTGCAAAAAGCAATGGATAAGATTTCCGGTATGTTTGGAAGTATGGTTTTCAACGACCGCGTGATGCGGGAACGGCTGCCCCAGGATACCTACAAGGCGCTTCGCCGCACCATAGAGCTGGGGAAAAAGCTGGATCCCTCGGTGGCCAATGTGGTGGCCAACGCTATGAAGGATTGGGCGGTGGAGAAAGGCGCCACCCATTTTACCCACTGGTTCCAGCCCATGACCGGTGTGACGGCTGAGAAGCACGACAGCTTCATCTCTCCGGACGGGGACAGCGCTGTGATTATGGAATTCAGCGGTAAGGAGCTGGTCAAGGGTGAGCCGGATGCTTCCAGCTTCCCCTCCGGCGGCCTGCGCGCCACCTTTGAGGCCAGAGGTTATACGGCCTGGGATCCTTCCTCCTACGCATTTATTAAAGGAAACACCCTCTGCATTCCCACCGTGTTCTATTCCTACGGCGGGGAGGCGCTGGATAAGAAAACCCCGCTGCTCCGCTCCATGGAGGAGCTGAACAAGCAGGCCATGCGGATTATCCGCCTGTTTGGGGATACGGAAACCACCCGGGTTGTCACCACCGTGGGACCGGAGCAGGAGTACTTCCTGATTGATGAGAAAATGTACCGGGCCCGGGAGGATCTGGTGCTCACCGGCCGCACCCTGTTCGGCGCTATGCCCCCCAAGGGCCAGGAGCTGGAGGATCACTATTTCGGCATGATCAAGCCCCGGGTGGCGGAGTTTATGGCGGACCTGAATGAGGAGCTATGGAAGTTGGGCATTTTTGCCAAGACCGAGCACAACGAGGTGGCCCCGGCCCAGCATGAGATGGCGCCGGTGTTCACCAACACCAACATTGCCACGGACCACAATCAGTTGACCATGGAGATTATGAAGCGGGTGGCCCACAAGCACGGAATGGCCTGCCTGCTCCATGAGAAGCCTTTTGAGGGAATTAACGGAAGCGGCAAGCACAACAACTGGTCCATCTCCACCAACACCGGCATCAACCTGCTGGAGCCGGGAGATTCCCCCAGAGAGAACGCCCAATTCCTGCTGTTTTTGACCGCTGTCATCAAGGCGGTGGATGAGTACCAGGATCTGCTGCGGGTATCCGTGGCCAGCGCTGGCAACGATCACCGCCTGGGCGCCAACGAGGCCCCGCCGGCCATCATCTCCATGTTTCTGGGAGATGAGCTGACGGAGATCCTGGAGGCCATTGAGCAGGGAACGGCATACAACCAGAAGTCCGCCCAGGAAATGAAGGTGGGAGTTCATATTCTTCCTCGTTTCGCCAAGGATACCACGGATCGGAACCGGACCTCACCCTTTGCCTTCACCGGTAACAAGTTTGAATTCCGCATGCTGGGCTCCGGCCTGAATATTGCAGGCCCCAACTTTACCCTCAACACCATTGTGGCGGAGGAGCTTTCCCAGTTTGCGGACATTCTGGAGAAGGCGGATGATTTTGACACCGAGCTGCAGGAGCTGATCCGCAAGACCATCTCCGAGCACAAGCGGATTATCTTTAACGGCAACAACTATTCGGAAGAGTGGGTGGAGGAAGCGGCCCGCCGCGGCCTGTCCAACCTGCGCACCACGGTGGATGCCCTGCCTGCCTTTATCTCGGAAAAGAGTAAAAAGCTGTTTACCAAGCATAAGATTTTCACGGAAGTGGAGATGCAGTCCCGGTATGAGATCCTGATGGAGCTGTACTGCAAGAAGCTGCGGATTGAGGGCCTGACCATGGCGGATATGACCAAGCGCCAGATCCTGCCGGCCATTGCCCGCTACAGCGCGGATGTGACCAAGGGCGCCCTGGAAAAGAAGCAGCTCTCTGCGGAGATCCCCTGCGACTTTGAAGTGGGAGTGGTAAAGGCTTTGTCTGAGTGCGCCACCCAGCTGCGGGCTGCCTCCTACAAGCTGGAGGAAAAACTGGCAGCGGCCCAGGAAATTGAGGACACCACCAAGCAGGGAGAGTTCTACCGGGATGAGGTGCTGCTAGCCATGGATGCCGTGCGCCAGGCAGCGGACCATGCGGAGACCCTGACGGACAAGAAATACTGGCCTTTCCCGGATTACACGGATCTGCTGTACAGCGTATATTGAGATCGCTTCGCATAATAGAAAAAAGGGGTCCGGCAAAGCGCCGGAGCCTCGGGATGATGACATTGGTTTCTCCTTCTTATTGACATACTTTCATACCAGACCGCCGGCTTGCCGGCGGTCAACTTCTGTCTGTGCGGAATGTTGTCTCTCCTTTTCAGAGCATTCCATTCGCAATACACCAAGTGGGAACAAAGATGCAGTTGGTACATTGGTTGGTGCATCAGTTGGTGTATTCAGCGGTAAGGTTAAATTTGTATTCCCAGCTTTCTCATCATATAAAACAAATGATTGGTCGGCACACCAAATTCCTTTGCTACGTCCGGAATTTTTGCATTTTTGTTTGGCGTTTTTTTGCTCAAACCACCGGAAGGTATCTCTGCTGTAATAATCGTATAATGATGTATGGCAGCTGCCGCGATCAGCCAGGGATCCGCCACATCCGCATAAGCCCAGTTTTGCACAGCTTGGGGTTTGTATAAACCACAAGTCTGTACATACTGTAAAACTTCCTGATATTGGGGAATAATTTCCGGTGTTACATGATTATAGATTATGAATCCGTTTTGTTGATTGAGCCATTGAGCCAGTTCATCCTGGCCTTTGTCAATCTCGGCTTTCACCATATCCAGTAAAATCAGCCTGCCGGAATCTGCATGTTTGGATATTTCTGCCCAACAGGTCGGAACAAGATCAAATGCATAATACTGCCGGTAAGGTGTCATGAAAGAATTGGAATCAATCAAAAATTTTTCTACCATTCTACACCTCCCAGACGCTAGGCTATCTCAGAGAATGTCTTGCGGCTTGTATTCGTCAGGCGGTATGCTTCCGTATAGGTGGTTCGTCCCAGGTGGATGCTGTCGCATAATGCTCGCACGAAACATCCATCCAGCCGAGAGCCCATTGTATTGTAATAATCCCCGCCTTTGGCCTCTTTTTCCGCCTTCACTCGGTTATAATTTGCAATGGCGGTCTGTACGATCTGGTGATAGATTTCTGGCTTAATTTTGTTGTAATCCAAAGCTCTTCTGGCGATGACAATTTCTCCGCACCGGAAATCCCGGGCGAGTTGAGAAATCTTTTCCTGTACATCCGCACTGGTGTGATTCCACTTGGCTAAAAATACATTTCTGGGAACCAGCAATTCGCCTGCCACAGCATTACAAAGCGTCTCGCTTTTACTCACGCCCATGGTATGCCCCTGGCGGTCATTGAACAGATCGCTTTTACCAATCCAAATATGTGCTACCTCATGCAGAAGAGAAAAAAGTTTCGCAGTATTGGAATCCGCAGAATTGATGAATAGGAGCGGAGCCCAGTCATCGCACATGGCGAATGCTCGGAATTCATTTACGTCCAGCCTGCGGTGCGTATTTTTGCCGACAATGCCGCTCATCATAACCAGGACGCCGCACGTCTCCAGCTGGCCGCGGATGTGGCTGAAAGATTCCCTGGCAGTCCGGCTCTTTTCATACCAGGTTTCATCCCATTCCAGGTCTTGCCGTATCCGGTATGCAATGTGGTTGACATCTTCCGCGTCGCTCATACTGCCCACAATCGCTAGACGGTCAAAGCCCAGATCCTGGCGATAAGCCTTCATCCAGTCCTGGATATTTTCCATTTCGTGAATGGTATCCAGGAGATTACGGCTGGGTTGCATGAGTTGAATACTGTCAATGGTGCGGTATTCCAACAGATCCGGCTGCTCGGTTGGAGGTGTTTGCAAGAAAAAGTATCCCAAAGGAATGTTGGACTTTTTGCTGAATTCCTCTAGCTGGTGAAAAGTAGGGGTTTTGGTGCCATCCAACCATTTGGTTATATTATCCATTAGCTTTTCGCCCAGTTTTTCCGCTGGCGTTTGGTTCAGGGCCCAATGAATTACTTCGGGTTGAATGTTCACATTTACAGAGGGCATTGCACAACCTCCTTCCTTTTTATACTTCTGATGTCAGTATAGCATACACCTGCCAAAAGAGCACGGAATTTCCCGGGGAATTCCAGCATTTTTCATGACCTTCTCAAAAATGCGACACGCTCCCCGGCCCCAGCTCCCCCTGCAAAATTTCAATCAGATGATTCCGGATCAGGTAAATCCCTCCGTAGGGAATACTCCAGTCCTCCAGCTCCGAGCAGAAAATCCGGGGCTTTTCCTGGCGCGGGTAAAAGGCGGAATTGTTCTGGACATACGCCTGGATCCGGTTCAGCTGGGTGTCCTGTATCAGCGAGGCCAACAGGCCGCTGATACAGATTGTGGAGGGATGATAGGCGTTGAGCAGGTTGACAATGCCGATGGCCAGGTAATCGGTGAACTCGTGGACAGCAGAGATGACCGTGGGGTCCTGGGCGTGGAATGCCTGGAGGATCTGGTCGAAACCCTCCTTGGTGTACGCCTCCTCCGGCTGCAGCTTGTGGAACAGAGCCTTGGGGGAGGCGTACTGCACCAGGCAGCCCCGCTTGCCGCACTCGCACTTGCGCCCGTTAAAGTTGATGGTGGTGTGGGCAAACCAGGTGCTGAGAATGGGATTGGCGTCATTGCCGTACTGTCCCAGGTAGATGCCCACCGCCATGCCCATGGAGCCATAAATGGAGGCAAAAATTTCGGACTTGTCAATATGGTAGTAATAGAGGTTGCCCAGGGTAGCCGCATCCCGGAAGCTCTGGGTAAACAGCGGATAGCCCTTGATGGCTTTCTGCAGCCGGGGGGCAAATTCCTGGGTGGTCCAGGCCACATTGTGGCCGATGGCGCTGATGACGGCCTGGCGCTTGTGGTCAAAAATCCCCCGGTGGGCCAGGGAGACTCCAATGATTCCCAGCGGGTAGGAGGCGTAGCGCTCCTCGATCTCTGTGATTTTTTCCTCCAGCAAAAGGAAGAAGCGCTCTTGCTCCGCACTGCCGCAGGACAGCAGATGCTCCTCCAGCCGGTTGGCGTTGAGGTCCGTGACCAACAGCTTTCCGTAGGCATCCTCCATGAAGATGCCCACCAGAACGCCGGCCCGGTCGTTGACCTGCATCAGAATCGGCGGGCGGGCCGTCTATATGCTGGCCACCACCCCGCTGACGGAGGGGATGTTTGGCCAGGCCATAATCCAGAGCGGCGGCTGCCTCAGTGTCAAACAGGAGACCCACTTTTTTACCCTGGAGGAGGCGCTGCAGCGGGGGGAGGCGTGGATGAAATGGGCCGGGCTTTCTTCCCTGGAGGAGGCGCGGGCGCTGGAGGCCTCTCAGCTCTTTGCGCTTCAGAAGGAGGCGCGCACGGTGTTCCGGGACCGCTGCCCTTTCCGCCCCACCCTGGACGGCTATGTATTTGCGGACCTCCCCAACAAGCGGGTGCTGGAGGGAAAGATGCACGATCTGCGGATTCTTCTGGGCTGTACCGCCCAGGAATGGGACCCGCCCCGGCATCCGTACACCGAGGATCCGGAGCAGTTCCGGCGGGAGGCGGAGAAAACCTATCAAAGCCATGCGGAGGAGTTCCTGCGGGCGGCCCATGTGGAGGACCCGGAGCAGATGGTGCAGACCCAGAAGCGGGCCTTTGGGGAGCAGGATCTGGCCGGATGCTTTGCTCTGGCGGAGTGGCAGCTGGAGCAGGGGAGGAGCCCGGTATACCAGTACTTTTTCCGCCGGGTCCCCCCGGGAAGCGCCCCGGGGATCGGCGCCTACCACTCCTCGGAGCACGCATACGTGTTCCAGACCCTGTCCCGGTCCTGGCGGCCCTATGACGGGCGGGATTACGACCTCTCTCTGCGGATGTGTGAGTATTGGTGCAATTTTGCCAAGAATGGAGATCCCAATGGCCCGGGGCTTCCGGAATGGATCCCCTATACCAAGGAAAATCCCCGGGGAATGGAGTTTGACCTGGAGTGCGGCATGGCGGAAATCCCTCACAACGAGAGGGTGGATTTTGAAGTGAACTTTATCCTAGGCAGGCAGGACAAAGGGGAAGGAAATCCGGCCTGAACCCAAAACACCCTTCGGGAATACCTTTCAGAAAGGAGATGGAAAAACCTTGATCAAGTACATCGCCAGACGAGTTTTGCTGATGATCCCGGTGCTGCTGGGCGTAACCCTTTTGGTGTTCCTGCTGCTGCAGCTGGCTCCCGGGGATCCGGCCCAGATCATTCTGGGGGAGGACGCCTCTCAGGAAGCTGTGGAGGAGCTGCGGGAGGAGATGGGCTTAAATGATCCGGTCCTGGTTCAGTTTGGCCGTTATGTGGTCAATCTGGTGACCAAAGGGGATATGGGCGATTCCTACCGCAGCGGCAAGCTGGTGCTGGAATCCATTATGGAGCGGTTTCCCACCACCCTGACCCTGGCCATTTTCAGCATCCTGATCATGTTGGTGGTGGGAATCCCCATCGGCATTATCTCAGCGGTCAAACAATATTCCTGGATGGACAATGTTTCGGTGGCCATCGGAATGGTGGGTGTATCTATGCCAACCTTCTGGCTGGGGCTGATGCTGATTCTGATTTTCTCCGTTCAGCTGCGGCTGCTGCCGGCTTCCGGGTTTTACGGCCCCAGTTACTGGATCCTTCCGTCGGTGACCATCGGCTTCCATGCTGCGGCCTCCCTGATGCGGACGACCCGTTCCAGTATGCTGGAGTGTATCCGTCAGGATTATGTGCGGACGGCCCGGGCCAAGGGTCAGAAGGAATTTGTGGTGACGATGCACCATGTACTCCGGAACGCCATGATCCCCATTATTACGGTGGCCGGTATGCAGTTTGGCGTAAACCTGGGTGGAGCCATGGTGGTGGAGACCATCTTTGCCATTCCGGGTTTGGGCAAGTTTGTCATTGAGGCCATCAATGCCCGGGATTATCCCATTGTACAGGGCGGCGTGCTGATGATTGCCCTGTCCTACAGTGTAGTAAACCTGTTGGTGGATCTGTTGTACGCGGCAGTGGATCCCCGGATCAAATCCCAGTTTGGCGGGAAGCCCCGTGTGAAGAAGGTGAAAAGGGAGGAGGCCGCTCATGAGTAAGGAGAAAAAGAAGAGAAAAGGAAACGGCGCGGATATATGGAAGCGTCTGCGCCGCAACCGGATGGCCATGCTGGGCCTGGTGATCATTGTGGTGCTGATCCTTTCCGCAGTCTTTGCGCCGCTGCTGGCCCCTTACGGCTATGACGACCAGGATGTAAACCGGGCCTTTCTGGGGCCTTCCCTGCACCATCTGTTTGGCACGGATAATCTGGGCCGGGATATTTTCAGCCGGATCCTGTACGGCGGGCGCATTTCCCTGACCATGGGACTGATCTCCGTGTCCCTGTCCTCGGTGGTGGGTATTTTCCTGGGCGCTCTGGCAGGCTATTACGGAGGCAAGCTGGATGATTTTATCATGCGGGTGTTGGATGTGCTGATGGCCATGCCCAATATTTTGCTGGCCATTGCCATTGCCGCGGCTTTGGGGCCCGGCTTGGTCAACTGCATGGTGGCGGTGGGAATTTCCACGGTTCCCCGGTTTGCCCGGGTGGTTCGGGGGCCGATTCTGTCCATCCGCAACCAGGAATACATAGAGGCGGCTACGGCTGTCAACGCCAGCGACCGGCGGATCATTTTCCGTCATGTGCTGCCCAACGTGCTGGCGCCCATTATCGTCCAGGCGACCCTCTACATTGCCAATGCGGTGATGGCGGCCTCCAGCCTCAGCTTTCTGGGCATGGGCGTGCAGCCTCCTTCGCCGGAATGGGGCGCCATGCTTTCGGCAGGGCGGCAGTATATCCGGGAATACTGGCATATCGTAACGTTCCCGGGCGTTGCCATTATGTTGACCGTGTTTTCACTGAACGTGCTGGGGGACGGCCTGCGGGATGCCCTGGATCCCCGGCTGAAGAATTAGGGGAGGTGCGGGATGAATCAGGAAAATATTTTGGACATTCGGAACCTGGTAATCCAGTACAAGACGGATGACGGAACCTGCCATGCGGTAAACGGAGTAGACCTGCAGCTGCGCCGGAGAGAGACACTGGGGC
>CAZSAF010000035.1:16135-17887 GCA_964604605.1 uncultured Lachnospiraceae bacterium | reverse complement strand
TGGAGGATGATCAGTATGACTGGTCCTGGGATGCGGGCCTGTACATGGAGTCGGACATTCCTACGGTCGTGATTGAGCAGCATGTACCGGGAAGCACTGGTACTACCAAGACCGGTGATGACCAGAAGCTGTGGCCTTGGGTTGCAGTAGGAACAGTGGCTCTGGCGGAGGCCGGACTGACTGTCTTTGAAAAGAAGAGAAGAAAAGCAAAAGGTTAACAACTGAGTCCTTGTAAAAGGACACCGGAAAGAAGGAAGCCGTCGCGGAGAAAAATTCGCGGCGGCTTCTGCATGAGAAAATCGAACGTTTTTGGGAAAAACACCCTGTTCTGTGATTGTGGTGTGATTCTCAGATGGTATGATAAAGCCAAGAAAGCCGGAAGAGAAAAAAACGGCATAAGAAATCATAAAGGAAAAGATAAAAATAGAGAGGATGAAGAGTATGATGAAAGGATTGAGAAACTGTTTTCTGGTTTTGGCTTTGTTAGTTCTTGGGCTTGGCGGATTCAGTATGACAGCCTAGGCGGCTACATTTTCGGTTACGCCTCAGACTGCAGACAGCCCTGATGAACAGAAATTTCAAATCACCAACAACGGTGAGGCAGGAAATTTTGTGGTAGATAACACCTCTCAGGTGATCAATCTGAATGCAGGTGCCTCCACCACCTTTACGGTTCCGGGCTCCGGCCGTGTGACGGTTACGGTATACCGGGAAGACAATGCGGGGGACATTCGTTTTCCCTGGATGACGGCCAGAAGCGAGTCAGCGTTCCGGAGATGGCTTCCGTGGGTTCCGACATGTATCTGTGCGCCAACCCCAGCGCCTATGTCTCCTACGGGAACAGCAGCGTGACCTTCCAGTACACCAAAGTGCAGCAGGATCCCCGGGTTGTCACGGTATACTTCATTGATGAGAACGGCTATGCCATCGGCAACGAGCGGTTCGAAATCCAGCCGGGCAGCAGCGCTACCTATCAGGCGCCTGCCACGCTGACGGTCAACGGCAAGAATTATAACCTGGCTGGCGGACAGTCCTCCACTATTACCCAGGATTACAACAACACGACCAGCTCCTACACCCTGATTTACCAGGGGGAAGCGCAGCAGCCCAGCTCCCCTTATACCATCACCATCCAGTATCAGGATACCGCCACAGGCGCAACTTTTGGAAGTGAGACGGTGACGGTTCCGGTGGGAAGTGTGGTAAATTTTGAGACCCCTTCCTCCTATGCAACTTCCAATTATACGGAGTATGAGAGAGCTTCCGGGCAGCCCTCTGTTATCACCCATACCTCTGGGGACAGCACCCGGACCTATACGGTACTGTTCAACCAGGTCAGCGAGCGGAAGCCTTACAGCATCTCGCTTCGGTTTGTGGATTCTATTACCGGTACGCTGCTGGGATCCGATACGGTAACCGTGCAGGTGAACGAGACGGCTGTTTACACCCTTCCCGGTACCCTGAGCTACAGTGGAAACACCTATCTGTTGGCAGACGGACAGGGCACGGAGATCCGCCACTCCTACGGCGGTTCCCAGAGAACCTACTATGTGTACTACAATCAGGAAGGCGTGAACGTTCCCAGTGAATATACGCTGACCATCCGCTACATGGATGTTTCCACCGGCAATGTGATCTACACGGGCAGCCAGTCTGTATCCGGCGGCAGCTCCGCCCAGATTGAGACCCCGACTTCCTACCAGGCAGGCAGTGAGTCCTACGTGCTGCTGTCCGGCCAGAGTGAGAACACCA
>CAZSAF010000035.1:0-16035 GCA_964604605.1 uncultured Lachnospiraceae bacterium | reverse complement strand
TCCTACCGGCAGGTGGGCCGCCCACGGTCATTGACAAAAAAAAACTGTCCGCTTACAATAAAAGGACAACAGCATTGAAACGAAGTGGAAAGGCGGTGGCAGATGGCCAAAAACATGGAAAAAACAGAAAAGGAAGAGACACGGGACCGCTCTACGGTGCGGAGCATTGAAAAGGCACTGAATATTCTGCGCCTGTTCACCTACCGAGAAAATGAACTCTCCCACACGGAAATTTCCCGGCGGATGGGATGGACCACTTCCACCACCTCCCGTTTGCTGAATACGCTGGTGGAAAACGGTTTTTTGATGAAGGACCCGGAGCGCGGCCGCTACCGCCTGGGGAGCGCCATCCTGTATCTGGGCAGCGTGGCGGCTGCCAGCACGGACCTGCGGCGGATCTGCATTCCGGTCCTGCGGGAACTGAGCAGCCGCACCGGGGAGACGGCCCACGTGTACATCCGCTCCGGGCTGTGGCGGATTTGCTATGAGCAGGTGGAAAGCCAGCAGGCGGTGCGGCAGGCGTCGGAGGTGGGTTCCCGGGAGCCTCTGTGGATTGGGGCCACCGGCCGGGCGCTGCTGGCCTTTCTGGAGGATGAGGAGCGGGAGCGGCTGCTGGAGCAGATTGGCTGGGAACATCCGGAGGTGGATCTGGTCCGGCTGCGAGAACAGCTGGCGGAGGAGCGGCAGCAGGGCTATGTAGAGAATGCGGACGGGCGAAACAGCCATGTGGGCTGTATTGCCGCGCCGGTGCGCAATGCAGCCGGCAAGCTGGAGGCCTGCCTGGCGGTGTCCATGCCATCCTTCCGATTCCCCGAAGACCGGCGGGAGATGCGGCAGGCGGTGCTGGAGGGAGCGGCGGAAATCTCCCGGCAGCTGGGGTATCCCGGCGATTTAGCGTAGTGAGTTTGAGGCCATGTCCCCCAGTGCCGGTGTTTGAAAGTGACATGGAATAAGAAGAAAGAAAAAAAGAATATTCCCCGAACAGGGGCCGGAGTGACTCGCATTAGCCACTCCGGCCCCTGTCCATTTTTTTATTGACAAATTCCAGGAGGAATGATAGGATAAATCCTATAAAGATGTTGCGGACTTGAAGTCCGCAATGCGGACTAAAAGATAAAGGCAGAAGGGAGTGCAGGAGGATGTACGGATTGGAAAAGAAGCAGCGGGGCCCGTCCCGGAAGAACAGGCGGGTGCCGGTCCTCACCGCGGCGGAGGCGGTGCAGCTGGTGAAGGATAGGGACGTGGTGGCCATGTGCGGCGCCGGCGGCGGCATCAATGAGGCTACGGAGCTGATTTACGCCCTGGCGGATCGCTACCGGGAAACCCAGACTCCCCGGGACCTGGTGTTCTGGCACTCCACCGGCCTGGGGGACCGGGGAGAAAAGGGAATGTCCCCTCTGGCACAGAAAGGACTGGTAAAGCGGGACATCGGCGGCCACTGGGGACAGTCCCCCCGGATGAGCGAGATGGCGGAGCGCAATGAGATTGAAGCCTACAATTTCCCTATGGGGGTTATGGCCCAGCTGATGCGGGCTGCGGCGGCAGGAATGCCGGGGGTACTGAGCCATGTGGGGCTGGGAACCTTCCTGGATCCCCGGCAGCAGGGCGGCCGCCTCAACGGGGCCACCAAGGAGGAGCTGATCCGCCTCCAGGTGATTGACGGCGAGGAATGGCTGTTTTACCCTTGCATCTACCCGGACGTGGCCCTGATCCGGGGGACCTCAGCGGACACCGAAGGCTACGTGACCATGGAAGACGAGGTCCTCTACACCGACAGCTATGCCACCGCCATGGCAGCTCACAACAATGGAGGCAAGGTGATTGTCCAAGTGGAGCGGGTGGTGAAGGCAGGAACCCTGCCCAGTAAAGCGGTGCAGATTCCCGGACATCTGATTGATGCCATTGTGGTGGTGCCGGATCAGCCGCAGCTGTACGGAGTCCCCACCAGTGGCTTTGTCTCCGGCCGTTACATCCAGGATTTTTCCGAGGAGGCGGAAGCGCCCATGCCCCTGACCGAGCGGAAGGTGATTGCCCGCCGGGCGCTGATGGAGGTGGAGAGCGGCCATATTGGAAATGTAGGCGTGGGAATCTGCGACGGAATCGGTGTGGTGGCCAAGGAGGAAGGGGTCAGCGATGCGTTTACGCTGACGGTGGAGACCGGCATTGTAGGCGGCGTCTCCGCCCAGGGAATCTATTTTGGCGCCAGTGTCAACGCCCGGGCGGTGGTGGATATGCCCTCCCAGTTTGACTTTTACGACGGCGGCGGCCTGGACATCTCCTTCCTGAGCTTTGCGGAGTTTGACCAGGAGGGCAACGTCAATGTCCACAAGTTCAACGGCAAAATTATGGGGACCGGCGGGTTTGTGGATATCTGCCAGAATTCCCGGAAGGCCGTGTTTGCGGGAACCCTTAAGGCCGGCGGGCTGCGGGAGAAGGTGGAGGACGGAAAAATTCATATTGAAAAAGAAGGGCGCTTTGTAAAGGCAGTGAAGAAGGTGCCGGAGATTACCTTTAACGGAAAGGAAGCGGTGCGGAGAGGCCAGGAGGTGGTGTTTATCACCGAACGGGCCGTGTTCCGGCTGGAAGAAGACGGGCTGGTGCTGACGGAGATTGCCCCGGGCATGGATCTGGAGAAGGACATTTTCAGCCAGATGGCTTTCCGGCCCCGGGTGTCGGAACATGTAAAGGAGATGGACCGACGGCTGTTTCTGCCGGAGCGGATGGGCGTCTGCCAGAGCCAGTTTGGACTGGATGAAATAGGAGGCGTATGATGAATCGAAACCGATATTTTGAAACCTATGCGATGGGAGAGAAAATCCGCAGCACCGGCCGCCAGATGACGGACGCGGACACCCGGCTGTTGATGGGAGTGATCAGCGGCAGCCATCCTCTCCATGTGGATCCGGATTACTGTGCCAGCCGTCCGGATGTGGGACGGCCCATTATCCAGGGTTCCCTGGTGCTGGGGGTGATGGACGCCTTCTTCTTTGAGAGCGTGTGCCCGGGAAACCAGGTGCTGGCCCTGGTGGACGGCTATGAAAAGATCCGTTTTATCAAGCCCATCTACGTGGGGGATGTGCTTCACGCAGAATTCGAGGTGGTGGGAAAAGAACCGGAAACGCGGCACGGCCTGCCAGGAGAGCGGGCGGGAAAAACCTTTGGCCGCCTTACCTGCGGCGTGACGGTGTACAACCAGGAAGAAGTGCCGGTGGTGTTTGCGCTGGAGCACTATCTGGTGGAAAAGGAGGGCTGAGCCATGGGAGCCACAAGATATTATGAGGATTTTGCCATTGGGGATACGGAGCTGAGCCGGTCCCGGCAGCTGGATGCGGCGGATATCCGGATGTTTGGCGCCTGCAGCAGCCTGGGCCATCGGATCCACACGGACGCTCTGTACTGTGCCAAGCTGGAGGAACTGGGAAAGCCGGTGGTACCTTACTCTCTGCTTCTAAACGTCATTGACGCCTTCTTTGCCCAGAGCGTCAGCCCGGATGGAGTGCCCACCTTCCACTACGGGTACGACAAGGTAGAATTCCGGAAGCCGGTGTACCCGGGGGACAGCATCTACACCAAATTTGAGATTACCGGAAAGACAGAGAAAAATGAGAATTTTGGGATTCTGACCCTCAACGCCACCACCTACAATCAGGACGGCCAGGTGGTTATCTTCCACGTGGATAAGTTGTACGTGGGACGGAAAAAGGCCGTTTGCTGAAATTGCTTCCTTCTTTACAGTGGAAGGCCTGGCTTCCGTGAGAATCCAGGCCTTCCACAAAATCGATTGGCTTAACCCCGCTGCCATCGGGCCCCTATTTGGGACATACCGGGGCAGGCGCTCTGGGTTACAGAACCTTGGATACACTGGTGGAAAACTCATACCACTGGCCCCGCTCCATAAACAGCATCCGTCCAAGAAGCCCCCGCTCCTGGCAGACTCGGTTCACGTTGGATACATACTCATTGGGGTCATATTTTCCGCTGTAGGCATCCTCAATATGAATGGGAACCAGGATCCGGGCACCGGTGATCTCCAGTAGATCCGCCATCCTGCCGGCGTAGTCATTGCTGAATTTTTCCCGGTGGGCAAAGAGGATGTCCGGGCGCAGCTACTTCCAGGTATTGCGGTCCTGGGGCTCTACCATGCCGGGCTGCCGCAGAAGACGCGGAGGGAAGAACCACGGCACACCATGCCATCTGGGCTACGGTAAGCACAAAGGGGACCGGATTCCATCCAGCCGAAATCGCGGTTACAGCGGCTATGGGTGCCATAATCGCTTTGGAGGCAATGTTGGACATCAGGTTGGTCATAACACCGGTAGCGGTTCCAAAGATCAGCAGGGCTACCAGCTTGCTGGGATGGCTGCCCAGAAGGGATACGATGGCATCGCCCAATACTTCACCGGCCCCACTGGAGCTTAGGGCAGAGGACATGACCAAGATGCCGGCGATCATCCAGACTACATCATTGGTAATATCTTTCACAATCGTAGGAACCGGCACGCTCTTGGTGTAAGCCAGCACAAACAATCCGATCAGAGGGATCACATACTGCCATTCCCCCAGCTTGCTTCCCAGGAACAGGCCGACCATATCGGCAATCATCACTACATAGATGATGATTTCCTTCCACAGTGGAAGCTTTTCGGTTTCTTTGGCGTTTTTCCTGTGAGACTGAATGTTCGCTTCTACCTTGGGCATCAGCTTAAAGCCAAAATAGGTCCAGATGGTGACCAGAATGCAGGGTAGAAGTTTCATCTTCAAGGGATCTAGCAGACCGACGGTCTGGCTGGGATCCGTGACCATGGCTGCATAGTAGGTGTTCAGCTCTACTGGCAGGGTCAGCGAGGAGCCTACCGGAAAGGTATACTGCCACATGGCGGTGAGGCCGGCAACCGGAATGGCCAGACGGGAAACGGAAATTTCCCCGGTGTCCGGAATGGTGCACAGGAAAGCAATCAACAGCGGCACACTGCTGGTGGTTCCCAAAAACTGGGAGAAGATAATGACAATGATCAGAAAACCGATCAGCAGTGCATTCCCGCTCTTATTGGATAGAATTCCAATGACTCCCTCCAGCTTTTTCATGGCGGTAGTCCGCTGAACTGCGTTGATGGCCACAAACAGTCCGGCGATCATCAGCGTGGTGTTGGTGACAATGTTAAAGGCCTCGCTCAGCTCCAGCACGCCGGTGATATAGAACAGGAGGCAGCAGGTCATCGCGATCAAACCGCGCGGATACTTGTTCCATAGGAAGTTGATGATCATAAAGGCCAAAATCAATAAGGCTCTGTACTCAACTGGCATAAAAATATTACCCTCGCTTTCTCTTTGAATGTACAATGATTGCAAATCATTTTCCACGTGGGTTACAGCTTTGGCATGCCTTATCGTGCTTTTATATTATCTTATAGTTTCAACAAATGCAAACAATGTTTTTGGGGGAGGATCACAAAAAAAGATTGTGAAAGAGAAGAAAAGAATACAAAAAAACTTGTGAAAAAACAAACGATCCGGATGCCCCCGTAAAACCCGGAACGGGCGTCCGCCTATCGCCGCAGCCCTTGCATGTATTGCAGGCCTCGGGCGGCGCCATCCGAATCCGGCCGGTACTCAAAGGACAGATAGCCGGTGTAGGCGGTTTCTTCCAGGGCGCGGATCAAGCCGGGAAAATCAAAATCCCCGGCCTGCGGCGCCTGGCGCCCGGGACCGGTCAGATCCACCTGGGCCAGCAGATCCCCGGCTTCCGCCACCGCCCGGTCAGGTGTCTCCCCCTCCATCAGCAGGTGGCCGGTGTCCAGCTGCAGGCGCAGCCAGGGAGAGTGGAAACTGCGGACGTAGGCAGTAGTCTCCCGGACCCGGAAGAAGGCGTCCGCATCCCGGTGATTGAACACTTCCAGAAGCAGCGGCACCTGATTGGCCTCGGCCCGGGGCAGCAGCTGGCAGAGGCTTTCGGTAAACTGCCGCAGATACTCCTCCGGGGAAGCGGCGTCGGCAAAGCGTCCGCGGATGGAGCCGATGATGATGGCAGCGTGGTCCAGCCGGGCGGCGGCATCCAGAAAAGCCTCCATACAGGCAACGGATCTCTGGCGGCGCTCCTCCTCCCCGGCGCCCAGGCTGAGGCCGTACAGGGAGTTGGCCCGGCCGGTGGCAATGCCGGATATGCGCAGGGAAGCGCTGCGGACCGCTTCCTGGATCCGGGGAATATCCAAATCCTCCGGGCGGGCGGCGGTCAGCTGCAGGGCGTCAAAGCCCAGGGCTGCCGCCTGGCGGGCCACCTGGGGCAGAGGCCCCTGGAGGGGGGCGGTGGAGCAGGAAAAGGTTCCATCACTGGTGACAACGGTGGTTTTCATAACAGGTATCTCCTCTCATGGGCAGCGGGCCCTTCTGGAACGGGTATTCTGCTGCCGCAAGATTTCCTCTTTTATTATCCGCCAAATGATGTAAAATAGCAAGGAAGAACCTGCGGCGACAGAAACACCATTCGGGTGTAACGGGATGCTGTGTGATTCACGTTAGGAGTGGGAGGAAGAAAATGGAATACGGAGATACGGTGGAAGGAATTTTTCAGGCCCGGCCCAACCGCTTCCTGGCCAGAGTAGAGGTGGAAGGGCAGGAGGAGCTGTGCCATGTGAAGAATACCGGTCGGTGCCGGGAACTTCTGACCCCCGGTGTGCGGGTGGTGCTGGAGCGGCATCCGCCGGGCAAGCGGAAAACCCGCTTTTCCCTGATCGGCGTGGAGAAGCAGGGCCGGTGGGTGAATGTGGATTCCCAGGCGCCCAACCAGGCGGCGGAGGAATGGCTGCGGACCAGCCCCCTGGGATGGCCGGTGGCCCGGATCTGGCGGGAAGTGTTCTTTGGGGATTCCCGGTTTGACTTTTATCTGGAAGGTGAGCAGGGAGAACAGGCTTTTCTGGAAGTGAAGGGGGTGACCCTGGAGGTAAACGGCGTAGCCCGCTTTCCGGATGCGCCTACGGAGCGTGGGGTCCGGCACATCCATCATCTGATGAAAGCGCGGGAGGAGGGATACATGGCTTATCTGTTGTTTGTCATCCAGATGAAGGGGGTGGAACGGTGGGAGCCCAACTGGGAGACCCACCCGGCCTTTGGGGAGGCAGTGCGGGAGGCGGCAGCTGCCGGGGTGCAGGTGCTGGCCATGGACTGCCGGGTGTGGCCCCAGGGCATGGAATTGGACGCCCCGATTCCCTGCTTTTTTTGACGCGCATTTCCGGACAGGCGGTTGGGGATGGAATTCGGGGAGGAAAAGGAAAGCAATGCCCAAGATTTTTGGGAAAAAATGGGCTGGGAGCACATTGACGGACGGAAAAGGAAAGTGCTATGATATTGTCAGACATTCTTGTTTCACCGGACACATCGTTCCCTGTAAAACAAGAAGCGCAGGAAAAGAGGTAGAGAAGTATGTTTGACAGAGAGAAGGAACTGAATTCACAGAAGAAGATGATAGCGGGTCTGCGGGGCCTGGAGATCACCCGGTATAACAGCCCGATCACACCCCGTGAAAACGCCATCCGGACGCTGACCGGAAAGACGCCGGTTTGGCTGGGAACGGACATTAATACCATCCTTCCCCGGCTGATTCCGGACAACGTGGCCAGAGGCATGGTCATTGACGGAAAGCCCTTTAACGCGGTGGAGGAAGCCGGCGGACCGGACTGGTTTGGTGTCGAGTGGGTTTACGAGCCCTCCGCCACCGGCTCCATGGTAAAGCCTGGCAATCCCAAGGTAAAAGATATTGAGCACTGGGAGGACTATATTACGTTTCCGGATCTGGACCGCATTGACTGGGAGCAGATGAAGGCGGACTGTGCGGCGGTGTACGCGGAGGACCAGCTGAACTCCACCCAGATTTTCACCGGCTTCTTTGAACGGCTGATTTCCTTCCTGGATTTTGAGGATGCGGCGGTGGCCCTGATTGATGAGGAGCAGCAGCCGGCGGTGCATCGCCTGTTTGACCAGCTGGCGGATTTCTATGATGATTTGATTAGCCGCTTCCAGAAATATCTGAAGCTGGACCACATTACCCTGCACGATGACTGGGGTGCCCAGCGGAGCCCCTTCTTCTCCTATGAGACCTGCGAGGAGATGTTGCTTCCCTATGTGAAGCGGGTGGTGGAATCCTGCCACAAGCGGGGAATGCAGTTTGAGTTCCACAGCTGCGGCATGATTGAGCCCTTTGTGCCCATCATGATTGAGGCGGGAATGGACAGCTGGGGCGGACAGCCCATCAACGATAAGTGGAAACTGTATCAGCAGTACGGCGACAAAATCTGCCTGACCATCAACACCGATCCGGAGCTTCCGGCGGACCAGGCAGAGGCTTGGGCGGAGGACTGCATTTCCCGCCTGATCCCCGGCCGGAACCTGATCGTCAACGTGGCCAAGGACTGCCCGCTGCGGGAGGCCGTGTACTGCAAGTCCCGGGAATATTACGAGAAGCAACTGGAGCAGTAAAGGCTTCGGCGGGGGAGACCTCGGATAAAATGTTACAGAGAGGGGGAAGGCAGTGGGCCAGCCTCCTCTTTCTGCGTCATGAATTGTCGGCGAAACCCGTTTTTCCCATTGCGGCCCCCGCAAAAACTATGCTATATTATATTAGGAAGAAAACCGGGAGGCCACAGCTCCCCGGGAGGAACAGGAGGCGGCAGCGGATGAACCAGCAGGAAACTTTGCGGCAGTGGGTGGAGGAGAGCCGACGGATCGTATTTTTCGGCGGCGCCGGGGTGTCCACGGAAAGCGGTATTCCGGATTTCCGCAGCACGGATGGCCTGTACCACCAGGAGTACGACTATCCGCCGGAGGGAATTCTCAGCCATGAATTTTTTGAGCGGAACCCGGAGGAGTTTTTCCGCTTTTACTGGGCTAAGATGATTGCGCCCCAGGCCCGGCCCAACCCGGCGCACCGGGTGCTGGCCAAGTGGGAGGCAGAGGGAAAGCTGACGGCAGTGATCACCCAGAACATTGACGGGCTGCACCAGATGGCGGGCAGCCGGAGGGTGTATGAGCTGCACGGCACGGTGCGCCGGAATCACTGTGTCCGCTGCGGCCGTATGGTGCCCCTGTCGGAAATCCGGGAGCACAAGGGCATTCCCCGCTGCACCTGCGGCGGCATTCTCAAGCCGGATGTGGTACTCTACGGAGAGTCGCTGGACACGGAGCCCCTGCAGAAATCGGTGCAGGCTATTGCGGAGGCGGACATGCTGATCATCGGCGGCACCTCCCTCAGCGTCTACCCGGCGGCGGGTCTGGTTCACTATTACCGGGGAAAGCGGCTGGTGCTGATCAATCTTTCGGAGACGCCCATGGATGCCCAGGCAGATCTGCGGATTACCGGCAGTATTGGCAAGACGTTGGAGGTGTTTTTGTAGATGGATATTCAGGTGGGCGATGTGCTGCGCATGAAAAAGCCTCATCCCTGCGGAAGCCAGGAATGGGAGGTGCTCCGGGTGGGGATGGATTTCCGGCTGAAATGCCGGGGCTGCGGCCGCCAGGTGATGCTGGCCCGGCGTCTGGTGGAAAAGAATGTGCGGGAAATCCGCCGGGAATAGAGCAGAAAAAAGTCGGTTAACCGAAAGTTACAAAACAGATACACAAAAGTCGGAAAATTGTAAGAAGGAAAACCATTGATTTTTCATGGGACTGGTTGTATAATGTGGTACAGTATTTTCGGCGGTGTATGACCTACCGGGTGCAGCCGGGAAACGAACAGGAAAAGAGAGAGGATGGGGTGCCCCGGCGGTGACAGACAGCACCGCTTACGGAAATGCAGGCACCCCAAAACTTTTATATACTTTTTGAAACACCTCTTCCAGAGGGAAGGGGCAAGCGCAGACTGATTCGCATACCACAGGAGGAGCTATGGAGCAGAGGGGAAAAGGGCCAAAACTGGATAGCCGGCCCATCCGGCACCGTGAAGATCGAGAATATTCAGAGAGGAATGCCCACCAGCAAGCGGGAGGACAGACTTCAAGCGGAAACTATACAGGCGGCGGCTATACGGGCAGCAACCACACCGGTGGAGGCCGCCCGGGCGGTCTTTACGAGGAGGAGCGCCGTCGCCGGGCCGCAGCCCGCCGCCAGGAGCGCCTGCGGAAAAAGAAGCGGCAGCGGATTGCCATTTTTGCGACGCTGGCCCTGCTGGTGGTGATCGTGGTTGTGGCGCTGGCCTTTTTGCTGTCTCCCAAAGAGGAACTGCCGGCGGTGGATTTCTCCAGCGCCAGCAGCCATGCGGCCGGTTCGGACAGCAGCGCCGCGGTCTCGGATACCGAGGCGCCGGTGATCACCGGTGTGCAGGATCAGACGGTGGAGGTGGGAGACGCCATCTCTTATAAAAGCGGTGTTACGGTCACGGACAACGTGGACACGGATCTGGATGTGACAGTGGATGCCTCCCAGGTAAATCTGGAGGTGCCCGGCACCTACACGGTGACCTACACGGCCGTGGATTCCGCCGGGAACGAGGCGGTGCCGGTGACGGCCACCATCACCGTGGTGGAGCCGGATCCGGGCGCGGCCAATGAGGAGGAGATGATGGCCATGGCCCAGGCGGTGCTGGACTCCATCGTCACCGACGATATGAGCCAGATGGAGATGGCCCAGGCCATCTATGACTGGTGCCGTTACCAGATCAGCTATGTGGATTCCTCGGACAAGTCCAGTTGGATCAACGGTGCGATTCAGGCCTTTGAGACCCGTTCCGGCGACTGCTTTAATTACTTTGCGGCAGCCAAGGCCCTGCTGAATGCGGCAGGCATAGAGAATATGGATGTGGTCAAAAGCGACACCAGCCATTCCTCCCACTACTGGAGCCTGGTCAACTGTGGGGACGGGTGGTACCATTTTGACACCACCCCCCGGAAGGGGGATGGGGATTACTTCTTCATGGTGACGGACGCTCAGCTGGAGGAGTATTCGGAGGCCCACAACAACAGCCACATTTTTGACCATTCCCTCTACCCGGCAACCAACACGGAGATTATTACGGATCTCCATGCCCGGGACTAATGGGCGCAGAAACAGTAGATAAAAGACGCTCCGGCGCAGGCGCAAAGGGGGCAGAGTATTTTTGCAGAAAAAACGCGGGAAGAGACATAAGAGAAGAGCGGCTTTTTTCTTAGCGGGCCTGGTCCTGATTTTGACGGCAGGCCTGGTGGCTTTCCTGCGGCTTTACAAGCCGGACCTGGTGCGGGAGGCGGTTACAGTGGAGGCGGGAACACCGGCGGCGGAGGCCTCCGCCTTCCTCCGAGCGGAGGAAGAAGACTGGGAGGTCAGCTATCTTTCGGATATCTCCACCATTGACTGCTCTATCCCCGGAGCGTATCCGGTGGAGTTGCAGGTGGGGCGCTATCGCTACCAGTCGCTGCTGGAGGTGGTGGACACGGTGCCGCCGGAGGGGACCAGCCGGGATGTAAGCGGCTGGGTGGGCGATACCTTCCAGCCGGAGGATTTCCTGGAATCCGCCTCCGATGTCACCGGCGTGGATGTTTCCTTCTGGCAGGAGCCGGACTGGAGCCGTCCGGGAACACAGACCGTTGAGCTGGTGCTCACAGACGGCGCCGGAAACCAGACGACGCTGACCGCCCAGCTGACCCTGCAGGCGGACGGTGAGGCGCCGGTGATTGTGGGAGTCGCCGATCAGACCGTCACCGCCGGAAGCTCCATCTCCTACCGGACCGGGGTGACAGCCACGGACAACCGGGACGGGGAGGTGGAAGTACAGGTAGATGCCTCCCAGGTGGACCTGGACACCCCCGGCGTCTACACCGTTGTCTATACCGCGGAGGACCAGGCGGGAAACCGGACCCGGGAAATCGCTTATGTGACGGTTGAGCCGGAGGACACGGCGGAGGAGCTGCGGCCGCAGATGGAGGCGCTGGCCCAGGCGGCGGTGGAGGAATGTGACCTGACAGGCATGAGCAGCCGGGAGCAGCTGTACACCATATTCTGGTATGTGAAGAATCACATGACCTACACCGGTACCTCGGACAAGACCAGCCAGGTCCACGAGGCCATCCGGGGATTTACGGAGGGCCAGGGGGACTGCTTCACTTACTTTTCCATGCTGAAGGCCATGATGGAGGCCGCCGGCTTTGAGACGCTGGACGTGACCCGGCAGGGTGGGGAAACCCGCCATTTCTGGAGCCTGGTGCTGGTGGACGGGGAGTGGTATCACATTGATTCCTGCCCCCGCAGCGCAGAACACAACAAGTACTGGTATTGTTTCCTGCGCACGGATGCGGAGCTGGAGGAATTTTCGGAGCAATACGACGGATACTATAACTTTGACCACACCGGGTTGCCCCGGACGCCGTAGAAAGCAAGGAAGCGCGGCAATATGAAGGAAACACCCTCCGGGTGTACC
Source organism: uncultured Lachnospiraceae bacterium (assembly GCA_964604605.1). Classification (GTDB taxonomy): domain Bacteria; phylum Bacillota; class Clostridia; order Lachnospirales; family Lachnospiraceae; genus Pseudolachnospira. Next base: position 3,659 of record CAZSAF010000035.1, on the reverse strand, counting down.
TCTATGCCGTGAGAAGCGCGGCAATATGAAGGAAAGGAGGGGATGGATACATGAAAACGCTGGGAGTCATCGGCGGCCTGGGCCCCATGGCCACCGCCTACTATCTGGAGCTGGTGATCCAGATGACGGATGCCTCCTGTGATCAGGAACACATCCCCATGATTATCTATAATCGGCCGGATACCCCGGACCGGACCCGCTACATTCTGGGGCTGAGCAATGAGGATCCCCAGAAGCTGATGGTGGAAACCGGCCGCGCCCTGGTGCGCCAGGGCGCCGAGTGCCTGGTAATCCCCTGTATAACGGCCCATTATTTCCATGCCTATCTGGAGGCCCAGATCGGCAAGCCTCTGCTGAACCTGGTGGAGGAGACGGTTTCCCATCTGAAGCAGTTTGGTTGCCACAGGGCCGGGATTATGGCCACCGACGGCACCATCCGCAGCGCCCTGTTCCAGCAGGAACTGGAGCGCCAGGGCATGGAGGCGGTGATTCCCAGCCCGGAAGGGCAGGAGAAGGTGATGCACCTGATCTACCAGAATGTGAAGGCGGGAAAACCCATTGAGATGGAACTGTTCCGCCAGGTGGAGCAGGAGCTGCGGGAGGCCGGCGCCCAGGTGATTGTGCTGGGGTGCACGGAGCTTTCCATGATCAAAAAAGAATTTCCGCTGGGGCCGGGCTTCCTGGACGCCATGGAGGTGCTGGCCATGCGAGCGGTGCAGGAGTGCGAAGCGCCCCTGAAGCCGGAATACCGCTGCCTGATCACCGGGCAGGAGACTGAGAGGTAAAGAGACATGCGGCAGACCAATGTGTTGGAGTATCTGGAACAGACGATTCCCCAGGTGCCGGACAAGGTAGCCTACTCGGACGGGACGGATGACATCACCTTCCGCCAGGTGTACCAGGACGCCCGGGCCATCGGCACTTTCCTGAGCCGCCGGGGCCTCTACCGGGAGCCGGTGGTGGTGTTTATGTCCCGGCATCCCCGGATGATTGTCAGCTTTTACGGGGTGGTGTACGCCGGCTGCTATTACGTGCCCATTGACGAGGAGATGCCCAAGCACCGGGTGTCTCTGATCTTCCAGAACCTGAAGCCCCGGGCTGTGATCTGTGATGAGAAGACCAAGGCCATGCTGGGGGAGTTTGACTACCAGGGGGACGCCTTCCTCTATGAGGAAATGGCCGGAACCCCGGTGGAGGAGGAGCGACTGGCCGACATCCGCCGGAAGGCCCTGGATGTGGACCCTCTCTACATTGTGTTCACCTCCGGCTCCACCGGCGTCCCCAAGGGTGTGGTGGCCTGCCACCGGTCCGTCATCGACTATATTGAAAACCTTTCGGACGTGCTGGAGTTCAACCGGGACACGGTGTTCGGCAACCAGACGCCCCTGTACTTTGACGCCTGCCTGAAGGAACTGTACCCCACCTTAAAGTTTGGCGCCACCGCTTACCTGATTCCCAAGAATTTGTTTATGTTCCCGGTAAAGCTGGTGGAGTACCTGAACCAGTACAAGATCAACACCATCTGCTGGGTGGTCTCCGCCCTGACCATGGTCTCCGCCTTCAAGGCTTTTGACAAGGTGAAGCCGGAATATCTGCACACGGTGGCCTTTGGCAGCGAGGTATTCCCCATCAAGCAGTTCAATATATGGCGGGAGACCCTGCCCTATGCCAAGTTCACCAACCTCTACGGCCCCACCGAGGGCACCGGCATGTGCTGCTACTACAAGGTGGACCGGGAGTTTGCCCTGAATGAGACCATCCCCATTGGCGGGCCCTTCCAGAACACGGAGATCCTGCTCTTGGACGAGCACGACCAGCCGGCCAAGCCGGGGGAGCCGGGAGAAATCTGCATCCGCGGAACCTCCGTGACCCTGGGCTACTACCATAACCCGGAAAAGACCCGGGAGGCCTTTGTCCAGAATCCCCTGAACGACGCCTACCCGGAGATCATCTACCGCACCGGGGACCTGGCAAAGCTCAATGAGAGAGGGGAGCTGTGCTTCATTTCCCGGAAGGATTACCAGATCAAACACATGGGCCATCGGATTGAATTGGGGGAGATTGAGGTGGTGGCCAACATGATGGATGGAATAAATTCCGCCTGCTGCATATTTGATGATGACAAAAAGAAAATTGTGTTGTATTATGTGGGTGAGGCTTCACCGGCCGAGACGGTCAAATACCTGAAGGACAAGCTGCCCCGGTATATGATCCCCAATGCGGTGGAGGTTCTGGACACCATGCCCCTGACCCCCAACTCCAAGATCGACCGTGTTCTGCTGAAGCAAAAATATCAAAACAAGGAGAAGTAGGTATGGAAGCGTTATTGGACATTTTGAAGGAATTGCACCCCGAGGTGGATTTTGAGACCTGTGACACCCTCATAGACGACAAAATCCTGGACTCTTTCGACATCATCTCCATCATCACCTCCATCAACAGCGAGTATGATGTGGCGATTCCGGCGGAGGAGATCATCCCTGAGAACTTCAATTCTGCGGAGGCTCTGTATGATCTGATTGAGCGCCTGCAGGATGAAGACTGATTGAGGTAGCTATGCTTTTTACGTCCTATGAGTTCATCGCCTTTCTTCTGGTGATGTTTCTGCTCTATTATCTGGTGCCAAAAAAATTTCAGTGGGTGCTGCTGCTTGTGGGCAGCTACGTGTTTTATGCCTGGGCCGGCATCCACTTCTTGGCTTACATTTTAACCACCACGGTGACCACCTGGCTGGCGGCCAGGCAGATCACTCGCCTCCAGGAGCAGCAGTCCGCCTGGCTGAAAGCCCACAAGGCGGAGCTGTCCCGGGAGGAGAGAAAGGCTTATAAGGCGGCAGGGAAAAAGAAAACCCGCCGCTTCTTTCTGGCCTGCCTTCTGCTGAACCTGGGCATTCTGGCGGTGATCAAGTACACGGATTTCTTTATCTCCAACATCAATGGGATCTTTGGCACGGACATTGGGTTTATGCGCTTTGCCCTGCCCATGGGAATTTCCTTCTATACGTTCCAGAGTATGGGATATTTGATTGACGTGTACCGGGGCAAGTACCCGGCCCAGGACAGTCTGGGCAAGTTCGCCCTGTTTGTCTCCTTCTTCCCCCAGGTGGTCCAGGGCCCCATCAGCCGCTATGACGACCTGGCCCAGACCCTGTATGAGGAGCATCCCTACGATCACCGGAACATCAGCTTCGGCATCCAGCGGATCTGCTGGGGCTTCTTTAAGAAGATGGTGATTGCGGACCGGCTGCTGGTGGCGGTGAATGAACTGATCCAAAATCCGGCAGAATATACAGGAGCTTATGTGCTGGTGGCCATGTTCCTCTACGCCATTGAGCTGTACGGGGACTTTACCGGCGGCATTGACATTACCATCGGCATTGCCCAGGTGTTCGGCATCAAGCTGGTGGAGAACTTTGAGCGGCCCTTCTTCTCCAAGAACACGGCGGAGTACTGGCGGCGCTGGCATATCACCATGGGGACCTGGTTCAAGGACTATATATTTTACCCTATTTCCGTGTGCCAGCCCATGCTGAAGCTGTCCAAGGTCTCCCGGGAGAAGCTGGGGCAGGCGCTGGGCAAGCGGATTCCCGTGTACCTGTCCACGGCCATTGTCTGGTTTGTCACCGGCCTGTGGCACGGGGCCAGCTGGAACTTTATTGT
>CAZSAF010000034.1:0-18325 GCA_964604605.1 uncultured Lachnospiraceae bacterium | reverse complement strand
CCTGCGCGATAGACAGACCCTGGCCCAGCATGGTATAATCATTGTGGTGGTGGTGCTGGAGCGGGGCAGCAACCAGCTGCTGTCCGGGCCGGATGTGGTGACCCGGGGCTTTGTCTATGTGCGGGAGTCGGAGAAGCTGATTGAGGACGCCAAGAGCGTGGTCATGGGCTCCCTCATTGAGTGCCATGACAAGTACATCACCGACTGGAGCAAGATCAAGAATACCATCCGGGATGACCTCAGTGACTACCTTTGGAAACGGATGAAGCGGAGTCCCATGATCCTGCCGATCATCATGGAGGTATAATTCGCGTCAGGAGGAAGCATGAAGAAAAAGAAAGACAGACTGCACACATTGGATGTGATGACCCGGCTGCTCAGCCGGTTCGGCATCCGGATCCTGATTTATGCGGCGCTGGTAGTTCTCTTTTACCTGGGAATCACCAGGGCCTACGGGTTCGGCTACTCTGTCTTTACCTCCGACCCGGTGGCGGTGGAGCCGGGGACGGATATAGAAGTGACCATCACCGAGGACATGGATGCCCGGGAGATTGCCCAGCTGTTGAAGGATGCGGGGGTGATCCGGGATGAGAACGTGTTCCTGGTTCAGGAATTTCTGTACAGCAGTGACCGGGTTCCCATCTATCCGGGAACCTACACCCTGAACAATTCCTGGAGCGCTACCCAGATCATGGAGGTGCTCACCGAAGAGCCGGAGACGGAGGAAGAGGCCACAGCTCTGGCCGGTGCCACCAACGCGGCCCAGGTCACCACCTCAGAGACGTCGGCGGAGACCAGTCTGGAGGCGGCAGAGTGATGGATTTGGAACGGCTGCAGGGGTACCTCCACTCCCTGGAACCGGACGCTTCGCCGCTGCTGCGGGAACTGGAGGCGTATGCGGCTGAAAATCGGGTGCCTATTGTCCGGAAGGAGACGGTAGCCTTCCTGAAGACCCTGGTGGCCATGAAAAATCCCCGGGAAATTCTGGAGATTGGCACAGCCATCGGGTATTCGGCGCTGCAAATGTGCGAAGCCCTGCGGGGGGACGGGCATCTGACCACCATCGAAAAATGGGAGAAGCGCATCCCGGAGGCCCGGGAAAATTTCCGCCGGGCCGGGGAGCTTCATCGGATTACACTGCTTACAGGGGACGCGGCTGAGGTCCTGAGGACCCTGGCCGGTCCCTATGATTTTATCTTCCTGGATGCGGCCAAAGGCCAGTATCTGGCCCTGCTGCCGGAGCTGGAGCGGCTGACGGCGCCGGGAGGGGTGCTGGTCACCGACAACATTTTCCAGGAGGGGACCATCCTGGAATCCCGGTATGCGGTGCGCCGGCGGGATCGAACCATCCATGCCCGGATGCGGGAATACCTGTACCAGCTGAAGCACCGGAGGGAGTGGGAGACCGCCCTGGTGCCGGTGGGGGACGGGGTGGCGGTGAGTGTCCGAAAAAGGGAAACAAGCGAGGAAACATCAATATGAAGAAACCGGAGTTACTGATGCCGGCGGGCAGCCTGGAGGTGCTGAAAACCGCCATCGCCTACGGGGCGGATGCGGTCTACCTGGGCGGGGAGGTCTTAAGCCTGCGGGCCAAGGCCAAGAATTTTACCATGCCGGAGATTAAGGAAGGAATCCGCTTTGCCCATGAGCATGGGGCCAAGGTGTATGTGGCGGCCAATATTTTTGCCCATAACCAGGACATGCGGGCGGCCATGAAATTCTTCCTTCTTTTGAATAATTACAAGCCAGATGCCCTGATCCTGTCGGATCCAGGGCTGTTTTTGCTGGCCCAGAGCCTGGTGCCGGACATTCCGGTGCACATCAGCACCCAGGCCAACAACACCAACTACGGTACCTACCTGTTCTGGCAGAAGCAGGGAGTAAAAAGGGTGGTAGCCGCCCGGGAGCTGAGCCTGGCGGAGATTTCGGAGATCCGGGCCAACATCCCGGAGGAGATGGAGATTGAGGCCTTTGTCCACGGCGCCATGTGCATCTCCTATTCCGGGCGCTGCCTGATCAGCAACTTCCTCACCGGCCGGGATGCCAACCAGGGAGAGTGTACCCATCCCTGCCGCTGGCGCTATGCCCTGGTGGAGGAGACCCGCCCCGGAGAGTATATGCCGGTGGGGGAGGATGAGAGGGGAACTTACCTGTACAATTCCAAGGACTTGTGCATGATCGACCATATTCCGGAGCTGCTGGACGCAGGAGTCAGCAGCCTGAAGGTGGAGGGTCGGATGAAAAACGCCCTCTACGTGGCCACGGTGGCCCGGGCCTACCGGGCGGCCATCGACGACTATCTGGAGGACCCGGAAAAGTACTTCCGCCGCCTTCCCTGGTACCGGGAGGAGGTACAGAAGTGCACCACCCGGCCCTTCTGCACCGGCTTCTACTTTGGAAGGCCGGACGCGGATTCCCAGATCTACGACCAGAGCACCTACCGGAAGGACTGGGTGTATCTGGGGACGGTGGAGCTGGAGGAGGGACGGCCCTTCTTCTTGCAAAAGAACAAATTCTCTGTGGGGGAGGAGCTGGAGGTGATGCGGCCGGACGGCAACAACCTGCCGGCAACGGTCCGGAGCCTGGAGACGGAGGAGGGGGCATCCGTGGAAAGAGCCCCGCATCCGGGACAAAAGCTGTTTTTGGATCTGGGCATTTCTCTGGAGTCCGGTGACATCCTCCGCCGGAAAGCGGACGCATGAGTTTGGTGTTGATGGCGCTGGCAGCCCTTTGCCTGGCGTACTTTCTGGTGCTTCTGGTGGGCGCTGGCGTCCGCTCCGGCTTTATCTGGTTCTGGGCTGCCGCCGGTGCGGTTCTGGCGGCCTTGGCTTGGGTACAGCGCTGGCATCCGCTGCCGACGGCCCTTTGGGCGGCGCTGGCAGCAGCAGCGGCCCTGGCCCTGCTGCTCTTTGGGGGAACCGTCCTCCGGATTCTGGGGCACTACCGGGACCGGGGGGAGCCGGGGTTGGATGCGGTGCTGGTGCTGGGGGCTCAGGTCAAGGGGGACCGGCTGTCCCGGGCACTCCGGTACCGGCTGGACGCGGCGCTGGCCTACCGGAGGGACAATCCGGACACGGCTATCGTGGTCTCCGGTGGCCAGGGAACCGGGGAGACGGCCCCGGAGGCGGAGGTGATGGCCCGCTATCTGCAGGCCCAGGGGGTGCCGGAGGAGCGGATCCTCCGGGAGGAATGCTCCACCTCCACCCGGGAAAACCTGCTGTACAGCCGCAAGCTGCTTCCGCCGGAGTGCCGGCGGGTGGGGATTGTGACCAGCAGTTTTCACCTGTACCGGGCCCTGAAGATGGCGGAAAAGCTGCTGCCGGAAATCCAGATCTGCGGGATTGCCGCCCGTTCCGAGCGGATCCCCCAGGTGCACTATCTTTTGCGGGAATTTTTGGCTGTATGTAAATATCGGATCACAGGCATCCTATAGGATACCAGCAACGGAGGTAATTATGAAGATACCGGAAGCCTATACGTTTCTCCGCCAGGAGACGGTAGAGGAGCTCCAGTCGGAAGCCTATCTGCTGCGCCACAAAAAGAGCGGCGCCCGTCTGTTTCTGCTGTCCAACGAGGAGGAAAATAAGGTGTTTACCATTGGATTCCGTACCCCGGTCAGTGACAGCACCGGTGTCCCCCATATCCTGGAGCACTCGGTGCTTTGCGGATCGGAGAAGTTCCCGGTGAAGGATCCTTTTATTGAGATGGAGAAAAGCTCTCTGCAAACCTATCTCAACGCCCTGACCTTTGCGGATAAGACCCTTTACCCGGTGGCCAGCTGCAACGAAAAGGACTTTCAGAACCTGATGGACGTGTATATGGATGCGGTGCTGCATCCGTCCATCTACCGGGAGCCCAAGATTTTCCGCCAGGAGGGCTGGCACTATGAGCTGCACAGCCCGGAGGAGCCTCTGACCATCAACGGGGTGGTCTACAATGAGATGAAGGGGGCTTTCTCCTCCCCGGACGAGGTGCTGGAGCGGTACTGCCAGGCGGCGCTGTTCCCGGACACCACCTACCGGTTTGAGTCCGGCGGGGATCCGGAGGTGATTCCGGACCTGACCTACGAGGAGTTCCTGAACTTTCACCGGACCTTTTATCATCCCTCCAACAGCTATATTTACCTGTACGGCAATATGGACATGGAGGAAAAGCTGAACTGGCTGGACCGGGAGTATCTCTGCCACTACACGGAGAACCACGTGCCCTCGGAGATCCCCTGCCAGAAGGCCTTCCTCCGGCCGGTGGAGCAGGAGGTGTTCTACCCTCTGGAGAAGGGGGAGAGCACCCAGAGGCAGACCTGGCTTTCGGTCCAGTGGGTGTTGGGAACAGTGCTGGATCCGGTTCTCTATGTGACCTTCCAGGTGCTGGAGTATGTGCTGATTTCCGCCCCGGGGGCGCCGTTGCGCAAGGCGCTGGTGGACGCCGGCCTGGGCAAGGATGTGTTCGGCGGCTACCGCAACTGGATCCTGCAGCCGTATTTCAGCCTGGTGGCCAAAGACACGGATAAGGAACGGCTGGGCGAGTTCCGGTCCATTGTGGCCCGGACTCTGTGGGACCTGGTGGAAAACGGCCTGGATCCCAAGGCGCTGCGGGCCGGCATCAACAACCTGGAGTTCCGCAGCCGGGAGGCGGATTTCGGACCTTATCCCCGGGGATTGATGTATGGAATCGAGTGCTTTGACAGCTGGCTGTACGGCGGAGACCCGCTGATGCACCTGAAGTACGAGGAGACCTTTGCCTTCCTGAAATCCCAGCTGGATACCGGTTATTTTGAGTCCCTGGTGAAGCGGTATTTCCTGGACAACAGCCACCGTGCCATTGTCATTATGAGCCCGCAGCCGGGGCTTTCCGAGGAGCGGGAGGAGGCGCTGGCTGCCCGGCTGGAGTCATACAAAAACTCTCTCTCCCCGGAGGGGGTGCAGCAGCTGATCCGGGAGACGGAGGAGCTGGCGGCCTACCAGGATGAACCTTCTTCTCCGGAGGCTCTGGCCACTCTGCCGCGGCTGGGCCGGGAAGACATTGGCCATTCCATCCGCAAGTTCTGCACGGAGAAGCGGATGTGCGGGGAGACGCCGGTGATGTTCCACCGGACCTTCACCGGCGGCATTGCCTACCTGCGGTTCCTGTTTGACGCCCGGTGCGTAGAGCCGGAGGAGATTCCCTATCTGGGCCTGCTCCGGTCTATGCTGTGCCTGGTGGATACCCGGGAGCATACCTATCCGGATCTGTGCAACGAGATCAACATCCAGACTGGCGGCGTGGGCGGAGCCGTTTCCATTTTTGAACAGGTGCAGCAGCCAGGGCACTTTTATCCGTTTTTTGAGATGCAGACCAAGGTGCTGTACAAAAAGACCCCCCAGATGCTGGAGCTGATCCGGGAAATCCTCCAGGATTCTTTGTTCACCGATGAGAAGCGGCTGCGGGAGCTGATTCTCCAGATGAAATCCAGAGGGGAGATGCAGCTTTCCGGCAACGGCCACTCCACGGCGGTTCTCCGGGCCAATTCCTACGGCTCCCCGGTGTCCTGGTACAATGAGCAGCTGGGCGGCGTGACCTATTTCCGGTTCCTGGAGGATCTGGAGCGGGATTTTGACGAGAGAAAAGACGAGCTGAAGGAGAAGCTGACAGAGCTGGCCGGCCGTCTGTTCTGCCGCGGCAACCTGCTGGTCAGCCTGACGGCAGATGAGGAGGGTTACCGGAAGTTTGCGGAGGAGCTGCCCCGGTTCCTGGAGCGGCTGGCTCCGGGACAGCGGGTGGAAGACGGCCCCCTGGGGGACGGCTTCCCGCTGGAGGTGCGCAACGAAGGTTTCACCACCCCTGGCCAGGTGGTGTATGTGGCCCGGTGCGGCAACTTCCTGCAGGCCGGCCTGCCCTACACCGGCGCTTTGCGGGTGCTTCGGGGCATCCTGGGGGACGAATACCTCTGGAACCAGGTGCGGGTCAAGGGCGGGGCCTACGGCTGTATGTGCAACTTTGGCCGCACCGGCGGCGGGTATTTCTGCTCTTACCGGGATCCCAACCTGAGCCGGACCAACCAGGTGTACGAGGAGATTGTGCCCTACCTGGAATCCTTCTCCATGGACGAGGAGGAACTGACCAAGTTTATCATCAGCGCCATCGGCTCTTTGGACCGGCCCATGAACCCCTCCGAGTGGGGGGTGGCCTCTTTGCAGGCGGCCCTCTGCGGGATTACCGACGAGATGCGGGCCCGGGACCGGGAGGAGGTGCTGGCCTGTACGCCGGAGACCATCCGCGGACTGGCGGCTTATGTGAAAGCGGTGCTGGACTGCGGCCAGCTCTGCACCGTGGGAGATACGTTGAAGATTGAGGCGGACAAGGAGCTGTTCCGGAGCACGGAGCCGCTGGTCCGCTCGTAGAGAGCCCTCTGGGGCTGTGAAAAGTATGTCCAATCGGAAAGGAGAAGTTTTGGAAAAAGCGTTTAAGTCCGGATTTGTGGCCCTGGTGGGGCGGCCCAATGTGGGAAAATCTACGCTGATGAATCACCTGATCGGCCAGAAGATTGCCATTACCTCGGACAAGCCCCAGACCACACGGAACCGGATTCAGACTGTGTACACCGATGAGCGGGGGCAGATTGTCTTTCTGGACACCCCGGGCATTCACAAGGCTAAGAACAAGCTGGGCAATTACATGGTTCATGTGGCGGAGCACACCCTGCGGGAGGTGGACGTGGTGCTCTGGCTGGTGGAGCCCACCACTTATATTGGCGCCGGGGAGCAGTACATTGTCAGCTGTCTGAAGCAGGTGAAGACCCCGGTGATTCTGATCATCAACAAGATTGACACGGTGGAAAAATCGGAGATCCTGAAGTTTATTGACGCCTACCGGAAGGTGCTGGATTTTGCAGAGATTATCCCGGTATCCGCCCTCCGGGACATCAACACCGATGAGGTGCTGAACGTGCTGTTCCGCTACCTGCAGCCGGGGCCCCAGTACTTTGACGAGGACACGGTGACGGACCAGCCCATGCGCCAGATTGCGGCGGAGCTGATCCGGGAGAAGGCGCTGCGGAACCTGCAGGATGAGATCCCCCACGGCATTGCGGTGACCATTGAACGGATGAGCGAGCGGAAGGACGGCCTCTTTGACATTGAGGCCACGGTGATCTGCGAGCGGGAGTCCCACAAGGCTATCATCATCGGCAAGCAGGGCTCCATGCTGAAGCGCATCGGCACCGCCGCCCGGCGGGAGATTGAGGGCCTGCTGGGGGCCCGGGTGAATCTGAAGCTGTGGGTGAAGGTGCGGAAGGAATGGCGGGATAACGAGCTGTACCTGAAGAATTACGGGTACCGGGAAAACCATGAGTGACCTTCTGGAGGTCAACGGTATGGTGCTCTCCTCCATGCCCATTGGGGAGTATGACCGGCGCCTGGTGATCCTGACCCGGGAGAGGGGGAAGATTTCCGCTTTTGCCAAGGGCGCCCGGCGTCCCAACAGCAGCCTGCTGGCGGGAAGCCGTCCTTTTTCCTACGGGACCATGATGCTCTACGAGGGCCGCACTTCCTACACGGTTCGGTCCATGGAGATCCAGCGTTACTTTGAAAAGCTGAGCACGGATCTGGAGAAAACCTGCTATGGCAGCTATTTTCTGGAGTTTGCCGACTACTACGGCAAGGAGGGGCTGGACGGCACGCCGCTGCTAAAAGTGCTGTACGTGGCACTGCTGGCTTTGGAGAAGGGAAAGATGCCCCTTCCCCTGATCCGCCGGGTCTTTGAGCTGAAGACCATGGAGATCAATGGGGAGTACGCGGAGCAGCCCCTGCGTCCCGTGGGGGAGGCAGCTGCATACACCTGGGACTTTGTGCTCCGGACCCCGGCGGAGAAGGTGTTTTCCTTTACCCTGGAACCCCACGCCCTGGAGGAATTCTCCTCTGCGGTGGAGGAGCTGAAACAGTATTACCTGGACCGGGAGTTCAAGTCCCTGGAGATTTTAAAGGGGCTGGAGGACGGGATTTAAAAAGCGGTAGGGAGATGAAGTTAAAAATGCAGAGCGTATTTTAGGAGTCATCGGTGCCCTGATGGTGCTGTGCTTTTTGGCAGGGTCTGCCCTGAAGGTGAATGGGCTGATCTATCTGGGAATCGCCCTGGCATTTACAGGGGTAATTTTTTGGCTTATCTTGCGGACAAACAGCTCCAGGCCTGCGGAGAATTTTGCGGAATCCCCCATTTTCTCCGTAGGAGCCAAGAAAATAGGATTCGGAAACACGGGCGGAATTTCGCCCGCCCGCAGCCTGCCGGTCAGTCCACCGAGGTGGACGAATCAATCGGCAGCCCCTGGCCCTGGCGGTATTGAGAAGGCGTCATTCCCGTATACCGGCGGAATGCCTGTCCAAACCGGCTGGCACTGCCAAAACACAAAATTTCGCTGATCTGGGAGATGGGAAGGGCAGACTCAGTCAGCAGGATACAGGCGCTTTCCAGCCGTTGGCGGCGCAGATAGGCCATGGGGCTTTCCCCCATTTCTTCCTGGAAGAGATGGGAGAGACGGCTGGGGCTGACGCCAGCCTCTGCCGCAGCCTGTTCCAAGGTCAGCGGTTCCTGCAGGTGATACCGGAAAAAACGGACGGCTTTGCGCACAGGCCGGCTGGCAGGGAGGGCATGGCGGAATTCTGCCACTGCCCGGGTAAAATCTTCCAGAGCCTGCTCCTGCAGGGCCTGGAGCGTTCCGGTGTTGGTGCAGTCTTCCATCAGCTGCAGGTAGGCGTCGCTCATGGCGTAGGCCAAGTCCTCCGGCATACCTCCCTCCATGGCGGCCCGGGTGATCAGAGTGACAAAGGAGATAAACAGAATCTGGTTCTGGTGGAGCAGATCTCCCGGCAGAAAGCCGGAACGGCCGGAGACACTCATCTGCCGGTAGGTTTCCTGGGCCCGGGAAATGTCTCCCGCCTGAACGGCGGCCAGCACCTGCTTTTCACAGGCATAAGGGGTATGGGGGAGGCAGGAGGCCCTGCTCTCCGCCAGTATCTTCCGGATCCGGCTCTGGGTCCGTTGGCCGGGGGTGGGATAAAACTGCTTCATGGACAACACCTTTCTTTCCTATTGAAACCACTTCTTTTTCTTATCATAACAGATGCGTGAAAAAACAGCAAGAAACAGATAGGAACAGCAGAAAAAAGCTAGGAGATATGCCGCCGGATGTGATATGGTAGCCCGTATAACAGGGTGGAAATACCCTGCGGGTATACCTTTATGGCGTGGAAAGCACGCCAATATTAAGGAAACACCCTGCGGGTATAACTGGATGCCGTGAGAGACACGGCAAAAATAATGAAAGGAAGGTCTAGGTATGGAGCGAGATTTCAAAGCGATGGTACAGGCCATGACACTGGAGGAAAAAGCGGGGATGTGCTCGGGAGCGGATTCCTGGCATCTGAAATGGGTGGAACGTCTGGGGATTCTCCGGGTGATGGTCAGCGACGGCCCCCACGGCCTGCGGAAGCAGGAGGAGCGGGAGGACGGGGTCATGAACCGGGACAGTGTGCCGGCGGTGTGTTTTCCTCCTGCCTGCGCCACGGCCTGTTCCTTTGACCGGGACCTGTTAACCCGCATGGGTGAGGCCCTGGGAGAGGAGTGCCAGGCGGAGGACGTGGCGGTGATCCTGGGGCCGGCGGTGAACATCAAGCGCTCCCCTCTGTGTGGCCGGAACTTTGAATACTTTTCCGAGGACCCCTACCTTGCCTCCCAGATGGCGGCAGCCCATATCCGGGGCGTTCAGTCCAAGAATGTGGGCACTTCCCTGAAGCATTTTACAGCCAACAACCAGGAATACCGGCGCATGTCTGTGGACGAAATCATTGATGAGCGGACTCTCCGGGAGATTTATTTGGCGGCCTTTGAGACGGCGGTGAAGGAGGCAAAGCCGGAGACCATCATGTGCTCCTACAACAAGGTCAATGGGGAATTTTTATCCGAAAACCACCGACTGTTGACGGAAGTCCTCCGGGATGAATGGGGCTTTGAGGGAGCTGTCATGTCCGACTGGGGTGCAGTCAACGATCGGGTCAAGGGCCTGGCCGCTGGCCTGGATCTGGAGATGCCCGGCAGCGGCGTGATGGACGGAGAGATTGTGGAAGCGGTCAAGAGCGGCCGGCTTCCGGAGGAAGTGCTGGACACAGCGGTGGAGCGGCTGCTGCGGGTGATCTTTGATTTTGCGGACCACCGGCAGGAGGTGCAGCTGGACTGGGAGGCGCACCATCAGCTGGCCCGGGAGATTGAGGAAGAATCCATGGTGCTGCTGAAGAATGAAGGGGCTCTGCCTCTGAAGGAGGGCAGCAAGGTGGCGTTCATCGGCGGATTCGCCAAGAATCCACGGTTCCAGGGAGGTGGCAGCTCCCATATCCATGCGTTCCGGGTGTCGGATGCCTGGACGGCCGCCCAGGGAATGGCGGAGCTGTTCTACTCAGAGGGCTACGAAGGGGACGGAGAGCAGAGCAATGAGGTGCTGCTGCGCCAGGCGCTGGAGACGGCAGCGGACGCAGATGCAGCTGTGATTTTTGCCGGCCTTCCGGACTCCTGGGAGTCGGAGGGCTTTGACCGCAGCCATATGCAGATGCCGGAAGGCCAGAACCGGCTGATCCAGGAGGTATGCCGGGTACAGCCCAATACGGTGGTGGTGCTCCACAACGGCGCTCCGGTGGAGATGCCCTGGTCGGAGGCGCCGAACGCCATTCTGGAAGTGTATCTGGGCGGCCAGGCCGTGGGTGAGGCTACGGCAAATGTATTGTTTGGCCGCGTCAATCCCAGCGGTAAGCTGGCGGAGACCATTCCGTACCGGCTGGAGGACAACCCCTCCTACCTGAACTTCCCCGGAGACGGCAAGCGGGTGGAGTACCGGGAGGGCATCTTTGTGGGCTATCGGTATTATGAAGCCAAAAAGATGCCGGTGCGCTATCCCTTTGGCCACGGCCTCAGCTACACAGAGTTTGCTTACCGGGATCTGGCATTTTCCCAGGAGGAACTGGAAGAGGGAGGCCGTCTGACCGTTTCTCTGAAGGTGAAGAATGTGGGCAGCCGCGCCGGCAAAGAGGTGGTGCAGCTGTATGTAGCGGACCACACCGGAGCTGCTGTGCGCCCGCCCAAGGAGCTGAAAAATTTTGTGAAGGTGGAGCTGCAGCCGGGGGAGGAAAAGACGGTGTCCATGGAGCTGGATACCCGGAGCTTTGCCTGGTATCAGGAAGAAATCCACGATTGGTATGCCGCCTCCGGTGAGTATGAGATCCTGGTGGGCTCCTCCTCCCAGGATATCCGCCTGCGGAGAACCATTTCCTACCGCTCCCATACCCGTCTTCCTTTCCAGGTACATGCCAACACTACCCTGGGCGAATTGCTGGCCCGGTCGGAGACCCGGAAGCTGGTGGAGGAAGAAGCCAGACGCATGCGGGAGCATGTGGGCGGTCCCGAGGGGGAGGACAGCGGTTCCGAGGCCATCAATCCGGGGATGCAGCTGGGGATAATGGAAAACTGCCCGCTCCGGGCCCTGCGCAGTTTTGCCGGCTTGACTACCCAGGATGTGGAGCAGCTGGTGGAACGATTGAATCAGGCATCGGAGACAGAAGAAAAATAGAAACGGAAACAAGAGAACAGCGCAGGGAAAGGATCCTGCGCTGTTTTCATGAAAGAAACGGAACATTGTAAAGAGCTGAACCTTGTATCCAGGTCTCCCGCAATCAGACGCTCCGGCAGAGGGCAGCCAGATAGGCTTTCCAGAAGGGAAGGGAAGCCGGCAGGCTGCCTTTGTACAGCAGGAATCCGGGGCCGCCTCGCCACTCCCGGAAGAACGGCTCTGGCGGAGAAGTGGCGCCGTCTTCCGGCGTATGCTGCTCCATCCCGGGGGGAAGGGGCAGGAATACGCCGGATTTTTTTGTATAGCAGGTATCCGGGGTGGCCTTTTTCCGGTAATCCTTGTCCACGTAGGCGGCTACGCTCTTATGGATGGCCATATCCTCCTCCGGCAGATAATAGTAATCCCGGTAGTTGGGCAGATAGTACCGCAGCTCCCCGGCTTGAAGGGGAATCCGCAGCCGCAGGCGGTTCTCCCGGGCGGATCCATACCAGCTGTCCAGGTGAAAGGAAAACGGTCGGGGCAGAGAAAGCTCCAGTGGGAAGGAGAGAAGCAGCTCCGGCTCCGTCTCTCCCGAAGGCTGCGGGGATTTCTCTGCCGCAGCCTTCTCCGGACCAGCCAGCACCTGCGGCTGCTGAATCGGCGGATCCGAGAGAAATTCCGGGTAGAGGAGCATGGGAAGCAGCTGAGGCATCCCCAGTACATCCTCCTCGTTGTGAAGCAGGAGCAGCCGCTGCAATTCCCGATCACCGGTTTGAATAAAACGGTGGTAGACGGCGATCAGCTGCCCTCCATTGTACTGGTCCTCCCGGTCGATGCCCAGAAAGCTCTCCACGGTTTTCTGTTTCACATTGGGGAGGGCACAGAGGTTCCGGCAGGCTTTCACGTTGCGGTAAATGTCGAAGCTGGGTAAGGTCAGGAAGGGACCGGGCACTCCCTGTTCCTCGCACCGTTTTTGCAGGTAGGGCAGATCAAAGCGGTCCCCGTTAAAGTGGACGAGGCCGGTAAAATCCCGGCAAAAGGCGGACACCTGTTCCAGCAGCCGCCGCTCCTCAAAGGGGGATTCGGTGAGCCACTGGCGGAACCCCCAGCACTCATTGGTGTGGGGAAACAGGCAGCCTACCAGGTAGACCCGGGAGCGCTCCGGGGAGAGGCCGGTGGTTTCAATGTCCAGAAACAGCGGCCGGGAAATTCCCAGGTGATCCAAAGGGTATCCGATTGTAAAAAACAGCTCTTTTTCAATGGTTTTCATACCATTTATCATACCACGGGACGGCGCCGGCGTAAAGCAAAATGAAAGTCGGGTCCGCAATGGCGGCGTGAGAAAATTTCCCGCATAAGCAGCCCCCTTTTGGTCCATCCTATATCCAAAAAGGAGGCTTTTGTGTGGAAAACCGTGAAGGAAAGCCCAGAGACGAGGGCAAGGAGCAGGAAGAACAGGAAATGCGGGAGTATGGGCAGATGACCCTGGAGGAGAACGACCGGGAGTACCGGATCCATCTTCTCAACGTCATCGGGGAGATTGAGGGCCATGAAAATCTGCCCGGGAACAGCAAAACCACCAAGTACGAGCATGTGCTGCCCCAGCTGGCGGCCATTGAGAACAGCCGGGACATTGACGGGATCCTGATTTTGATTAACTCGGTGGGCGGGGATGTGGAGGCCGGGCTTGCCATAGCGGAGATGATTTCCTCCCTGAGCAAGCCCACGGTTTCCCTGGTATTGGGCGGCAGCCATTCCATCTGTGTGCCCCTGGCCGTGTACACCGATTATTCCTTTATTGTGGAGACCGGCACCATGCTGATCCATCCGGTGCGGATGAGCGGCATGATCCTGGGCGTTCCCCAGACCTACGACTATTTTAAGAAAATCCAGGACCGGATCACCGGCTTTATCTCCCGCCACTGCGGTATCACCCAGGAACGGCTGGAGGAGCTGATGCTGGAGACCGGCATGCTGACCAAGGATATGGGGACCATCCTGGTAGGCGGCGAGGCGGTGGAGGAAGGGCTGATCAACGAGATCGGCGGAATCCGGGATGCCCTGGAGAAGCTGTACGATATGATTGAAGAGCGCCACAAGCTCAGACCTTCTTCGGGAAATTCCCGTCCACCGAAAGTCCCTCTTTGACCACCATGAAGGCATGGGGATTGGCCTCATAAACAATCCGCTTCAGGGTATCAATCTCGTATTTGGTCAGCACTGTGTAGAGGACGTCCACCTCTGCCCCGGTGTAGCCGCCTTTAGCGTTCCAGTAGGTGATCCCCCGGTGTAGCTTTTTCATAATATTTTCCTCGATCAGCTTGTTGTTGGTTTTGGAGATGATAATGGCCTCCACCCGGATATTCTGGGAATGGACCTTGTCAATGGTAAAGGAGGAAAACACGGAGTAGATAATGGAATAGATGGCCACGGCGGGGGTAAACAGAATCAGACAGATTCCGTAGATCCCCAGGTTTACCAGCAGGTTCATCTTGCCTACGCTGAAATTCCGCAGCTTCCGCATCAGGTAGACTCCCACAATTTCCAGCCCGCCGCCGCAGCTGCCTGCCCGCAGATAGGTGCCGATGCCGAAGCCGCAGGCAATGCCGCCGATGAGGCAGTTGGTAATATCCTCCTCCAGAATGGGCGCCGAAGGCACCCGGATCAGGGAGAGGGCGGCGGTTACCGTGGTGATGGTGATCAGGGTACGAAAGACAAAATCCCGCTCCATAATCCGGAAGGCCAGAAGGATCAGAGGGATGTTCAGGGCGTAGTAGATCAGGCCGGCCACATCCACCTGTCCAAAGCGCAAATGCAGGCCGCTGACCAGAAAGGTGCGGAGCAGCTGGGCAATGCCCATGACTCCGCCGCTGTACAGTCCGGTAGGGACAATAAACAGATTCATGCCCAGGGAGTAAATGAGAGCGCCGGTGATGCCAGTGAGAATTTTTCCGCCTTCACCGTATTTCAGGCGGGTCTGCAGGTTCTGAATCTTCATGGATCCCCTCCATTTCTTTTGGCAAAAGGGTTGGCAGGTTCGGGACTGCTGGCCTGGGAACCGTTGGAGTAATCGGAAAAGAAAATAGAAAACAAAATAGTATAATGATATTTTGTATCTATATATTATACGGGAAGTTTCCGGGCTTTTCAACCGATAACTGCGTCTCTGCCGGATTCTTTTGGGAGGGGACGGTGCAGATTACTTCTGTGTGTTCCAAATCTGTGCCAAAATATCCTTCAGTACCAGGAAGGCATCCTGCCGGCTGTATCCGTAATCCAGCTGGAGCTGGACCAGCAGGGCCTGGAGCTTTTCCGCCCGGGGGACGGGCGTTTGGAAATGGTCAGACATAGGGAGAAAACGCCCAGGCCACTTGACAGGAGTTCGGACCTGTGTCATGATGAAGAGGATCGCTCCTCATTATGGCGGGCGGGAATGGACTTTTTCTGAACACATGGGAGATGTACTGGGAGATGGAGATATGGACCTCGCCCCGCCGGGGAATGCACGGACGGCGGGCACTGGGAAATGCAGGAAAAATTCTGGGGATCGTTTTGTTGGGGATAGGGCTGTTGACAGCCGGTATCATCCTGGCGATACGTATGCAGTGGCCCATGGAGACGGTTTCCCTGATTCTCTGTAGCTCTGTGACGCTGCTGTTGGTAGGACTGGCGGTAGGGTTGGGCCGCCGGGCCCGGCAGGATACGCTGCTCCTCTGCAAGGATGACGCAGACCGGCTTTTTGTGGCAGATGTGCGGAAGTATGTGCCCCACCGGCGGGGAATTTGGGGATACGCAGAGATGGATCGGAAAACAGAGCACATTCTGCGGAACCTGCTGGAACCGGGCGGCGTATGGGAACACTGGCTGCGGACGGAGAGGAGTCTGGTGGGGGTGGAGCCGCAGGTCCTGGCAGTGGAACGCCTGCGGGAAAACCGTCGGGATTACGGCCTGGTCTGCCTGCTCCAGTATCCGGGAGGGCGTATAGGCCGGCAGTCCTTTCAGCTGGTCAAGGGCTACGAGCGGGAAGAACGCCTGATCCGGGAATTGGAACGCCGGCGGAGGATGGAAAACCCGGTGGAGTGGCGTGAGGATCGAAAGCCATTGGGAATCTTCTTAAGCGGTGCAGCCCTGGTTCTCTGTGTGGCAGTGTGTGTGTTCAGCCATCCGGCAGTGGGGATGCTGGATGCAGCTTTCTATTTCCCATTTCTGGGCGCCGCGGGAATCTCCCTGATCCTGCTGGGATTTTTTTGGGTGAAGCGGCGGCGGGGAGAGTGAAGAATTTGGAAGGAGTGAACATTTTATGGACATTTGGGAACATCTGTATGCGGCTGCCCTTCGGGTACAGAAGGATCGTAGTATCTCGCCATTTATCGATGCGGGCGGCGTGGCGGCTGCCTTATGGACCAGGAATGGGAATCTCTACGTGGGCGTTTGCATTGACTCTGCCTGCAGTCTGGGCATGTGCGCCGAGCGGAATGCCATTGCCAACATGATCACCAATGGGGAAAGCCAGATAGAAAAGCTGGTGGTTGTAATGCCCGATGGGAAGCTGGGATTGCCTTGTGGTGCCTGCCGGGAGCTGATGATGCAGCTGGATCCCCAGAGCGGAGAGATCGAAATCTTGCTGGATCGGGAGACGCAAAAGACGGTACGCCTGCGACAGCTGGTGCCGGATTGGTGGGGAAGTGAACGGTACGCTGCGCAGAGTGCGGGAAAATGACAGAAAACGAAGCTTGCTGTTTCCAGGAAAATATGCTATAGTAAAGACAGAAGGAAAAGCCGGAGACACACGGCCTACCCTCAAGCGATTAGTCCAGCCTCGTGGGAGGCCAGCCGTCACTATTTGCGGTAGTGGCGGCTACTTTTTTCCCTTGAAGATTTGATGACACAAACCGACAAGAGAGACAGCAAACAAAAAGAGAATCTGTCCGAATGGGGAGGGGGAGATTCCGGGGTGTGACCGGATTTCCTCCTGATTTTTCCCTATCGCATGAGTCGTTATCGGTATTCGTTTGGGATTACGACAGTCTCCCCTTAAAATCCTCATACCCGAATTCCTTGATCAGCCGGATCTTTCCGTCCAGATCCCGCCAGGCAATGGAGGGTAGGGGCATGCCGTTGAAGGTGTTGTTCTTGACCATGGTGTACAGGGCCATGTCCTCAAAAATGACTGTGTCCCCTTTTTGCAGCGGCTGGTCAAAGGAGTAGTCGCCAATCACATCCCCGGCCAGGCAGGTGGGCCCGGCCAGGCGGTACGTGTGGGCCTTCTTCCCGGGCTGTCCGCTGCCCTGCACCGGCGGTCGGTAGGGCATCTCCAACACGTCCGGCATGTGGCAGGCGGCGGAGGTGTCCAGAATGGCAATGTCCATTCCGTTATGGACCACCTCCAGCACCCGGGAGACCAGAAAACCGGCGTTTAACACCACCGCCTCCCCCGGCTCCAGGTAGAGCTGCAGCCCGTAGGTGCCCCGCAGGTGCAGGAGGATCCGCTCCAGCAGCGCCACGTCGTAATCCGCCCGGGTGATGTGGTGGCCGCCGCCCAGGTTCAGCCAGCACATTTGAGGCAGGAATTCTCCGAATTTCTCCTCCACCGCAGCCACTGTGGTCTCCAGGGCGTCCGCGTTCTGCTCGCAGAGGGTGTGAAAGTGGAGGCCGTCCAGCAGGGGCAGCAGCTCCGGGTCAAAGTTGGCCCGGGTGGTGCCCAGACGGGAGCCGGGGGCGCAGGGGTCGTAGATGGCGTGGCCTTCCTGGGTGGAGCACTCGGGGTTGATCCGCAGGCCGGTGACCTTTCCGGCTGCCCGGGCCGCCGGGGCAAAGTCCCGGACCTGGGCTGGGGAGTTGAACACCACATGGTCTGCGTAGGAGAGGATCTGGTCAAATTCCTCCGGCCGGTAGGCGGGAGAGAACACATGGGTTTCCTTCCCAAACTCCTCCGCCCCCAGCCGGGCCTCAAAAAGGCCGCTGGCAGCGGTGCCGGCCAGGTATTCCCGCAGCAGCGGGTAGCAGGCGAACAGGGAGAAGGCCTTCTGGGCCAGCAGGATCTTGCAGCCGGTGTTCTGGGAGACCTTTTGCAGCAACTCCAGGTTTTTCCGCAGCCGGGCCTCGTCCATCAGATAAAAAGGCGTGGAAAATCCGGCGGCGGCCGCCTGCTGCAGCAGGTCTTTTCCTTCCAGGGGCGCCGCCTGTTCCCGGCTCTGTGCCCCGGCCATCAGTCCACCAGAACCGGGTTCCGGTTCTCAATCCAGGGCAGGCCCCACTGGTTTAGGGCATCCATAAAGGGATCCGGATCAAACTCCTCCACGTTGTGGACGCCGGGTTTGTTCCATTTGCCGGTGAGCACCATCATGGCGCCGATCATGGCCGGAACACCGGTGGTGTAGGCCACTGCCTGGGAACCCACTTCCTTATAGCATTCCTGGTGATCGCAGATATTATACAGATAGTAGCTCTTTTCTTTGCCGTCCTTGACGCCCTGGAAAATGCAGCCGATGTTGGTCTTGCCCACAGTCCGGGGGCCTAGGGTGGAGGGATCCGGCAGTACAGCCTTCAGGAACTGAAGGGGAACAATCTCCTTTCCCTCAAAGAGAATGGGCTTGATGGAGGTCATGCCCACGTCCTCCAGGCATTTCAGGTGGGTCAGGTAGCTCTGGCCAAAGGTCATAAAGAAGCGGATGCGCCGGATCCCCGGAATATTCAGGGCCAGGCTCTCCAACTCCTCGTGGTGGAGCAGGTACATATCCTTTTCCCCCACCCCGTCAA
>CAZSAF010000033.1:4843-18714 GCA_964604605.1 uncultured Lachnospiraceae bacterium | reverse complement strand
AGCGCGGTGGCGGAGGTGGCTGCCGAGCGGGGCCAGGGAATCCTGCGCCGGGTGGTGGAGGAGAAGGGCTGGAAGGCCTATGGGGCCGTGGCAGATCTGTGCAACCCGGAGTCCGTGGAGGCGCTGACGAAGGAGATTGTCAGCCGGTACGGCCGGATTGACGTGCTGGTGAACAATGCGGGCCTCTCCCAGAAGGTGACGGTGGATGAGATGACCCTGGAGGACATGGAGCGGATTTTCCGGGTCAATGTGTTTGGCCTGTTCCTGATGACCCAGGCGGTGTGCAGGGTGATGAAAGAACAGCAGTATGGCCGGATTGTGCATCTCAGCTCGGTTTCCGCCAAGCGGGGCGGCGGCATTTTTGGTGGGGCCCACTATTCCGCTTCCAAGGCGGCGGTGCTGGGCTTTTCCAAGAACCTGGCCCGGGAAATTTCCCGGTACGGCATTACCACCAACTGCGCGTGCCCGGGGCTGATCAACACGGATATCTGGACGAGCCTGCCCCAGGAGCAGGCCGATGCGGTGATTGTCGGAATCCCCATGGAACGGCCGGGGGAAACCCAGGAAGTGGCCGACACCATTGTGTTCCTGGCATCCCGGGAGGCTTCCTACATCACCGGGGAAGAGATTGACATCAATGGCGGGCAGCATATGGACTGATGCGGCAAAAAAACAAATTTCATAAAAAAATGGTGACCATCGGGTTCCTTTTGTCATATTCTTATAGAAGACCCCGGAGACAAGCTTCTCCGGGTCTTTTGTTTTCAAAATGCTCGCATGGATCATGCCGCGGCGGAACAACGTGTGAGCGGTGAAGCGACTTCCCGGCGTCCGGGGCTGCGGAAGGGAAACGGAGGGAACCGAATGGGGATTGTTGAGGCGGAAGGAATTTCCAAACACTACGGGGAGGGGGAGGCCCTGGTCAAAAGCGTGGACCAGGTGCCCCTCTCCATTCAAGCCCATGAGATTACGGCCATTGTGGGAAAAAGCGGCTCCGGCAAGACTACCCTGCTCCATATACTGGGCGGGCTGGAGCCGCCGGACGGGGGCACCGTTCGTGTGCTGGGCCGGTCGCTGTACGACTTGCCGGATAGCCGGCGGACCCGATTCCGCCGGGAGCACATTGGTTTTATCTTTCAGAAATTCCAGCTGATCCCGGAGCTGCCGGTGCTGTTTTTGACGGTGACGGAGAGCCTGTTTGCCACCACCCGGGAGAAACGGCTGGACATTTATGGGGCGTTTTCCGACCTGTACTATACCACCCACTCCGGAGAGGAGACGGCGGATCTGCTGGAAAGCGGCGCCTATCCCTCCGGCCTGCCCTGGCAGGGGAACCGGGAAAATACCGGCGGGCTCTACCGGCTGGGGGAGGTGGGCTATAGGGAGGCGGCTGCCCTGTCCGGCGGAAGGCTGCAGCTGGAGGAGGGCGTTTTCCCGGGGCCGGGCCAGGCGGCGGTGACCCGCTATGAGGCGGAACAGCGGGGGCTGTCCCTGGGAGGCCAGGTATCCACGTCGGCGGGGACGTTTACTGTGTCGGGCGTTCTGCGGGATTACGGCAGCCTTTGGTGCAGCAACAGCAGCCAGACGGCGGAGCAGCGGGAAAACCCGCAGATTCTCCTGTGCCGGGAGGTTTTTGCCGCCTGGGCAGGGAGCCAGCCGGAGGCGGAGGTGACGGTCAAGTACATGGCGCTGGGGGCAGCGGTTGCCCCGGGACAGTACCAGGAGGATTACAATCTGGTACAGAATGAGGCCATCCTCCACAGTAGCTTCCAGGTGCTCCAGGTGATCCTGTGGCTTACCTACCTGTGCGCCGGAATTCTGCTGCTGCAGCTGATGCGGATGGGGCTGCCGGGCATGGGGGAGAAAATGCGGGTGTACCGGCTGGTGGGCGTGCCGGCCCGGCAGATTCCGGCGCTATCTGCG
The DNA here is from genome assembly GCA_964604605.1 of uncultured Lachnospiraceae bacterium. GTDB lineage: Bacteria > Bacillota > Clostridia > Lachnospirales > Lachnospiraceae > Pseudolachnospira. The sequence continues at coordinate 16,791 of CAZSAF010000033.1, read as the reverse complement.
GTTCTATCAGGATCGGAATCTTTCCCTGCCGGTGTTCGGCAAGCTTGCCTCGGACTATGACTATGAGCTTTTGGCCGACCGGGTCAGCAGCGATACCAGCTACCTGGATGAGAACGGGCATTCCCTAAGCCTGTCGGTGATGAAGGAGGGGGATGTGATGTTCCTGTACAATGCGGCCTTTAACGGGGCCGCAGACCGGGAGCTGCAGGAGCTGGCCGCATCCCCCGGGGTGCGCCGGGTTGCCGGCTACAAGGAAAACACGGAGCTGTATGTGCAGGCCGATCCGGCGGATCCTTACCAGACCGCCCGGAACAGCCTTTCCGGAGGCGCCCTGCAGCCAGAAGTAACCGAGTTCTTTAGCATGGAAGGGGATTGGATGGATACCTCCCTGGCCGGCTATTCCGATGAGGAGTTGCTGTCCTTTCAGCCCTACGTGACGGAAGGGGAGATTAACCTGGAGAAGCTCCGCTCCGGTGAGGAGGTGATCCTGGTGGCGCCGGATCTGGCTATAGAGAAGCTGACTTTCCCCGACGGCCTCACCGGGCAGCAGATCATCTTTCTGGAGCCGGGGGGATACACCGGGGCGCTGGGCCAGTACCGGGCAGAGGGCTGGCAGGTGGGGGAACCGGTGACCCTGACGGAGCTGGCCTCGGACAATTCGGAGCTGTCGGGCTTTGCGGATATGGAGATTATCCGCAAAGAGCTGGAGCGGAGGGACTACACGGTGCGGATTGGGGCCATCATCCGCAGCCGGGTGGGCTGGTTTGAGGATACCTGGCGGCCAGATCCCACCTTCCGGTTCCTCACCTCCAACCAGGCCTTTGGCGCCCTGGGCATGGAGCGGACCTACGACCGGGTCCGGGTCTACGGGGAGGCCGGGGCAGACCCGGTGCAGATGGAGGAGACCATGCTGCGGTTTGCCTCCGCCCATCCGGATATGTCCTTTGACAACCGGTACAGCCGTATGGTAGAGTATCGGCAGTATTTCTGGATGCTTTCCATTCTGGCAGGCACCCTGTCTGTGCTGGCGGTGCTCATGGGACTGGTGATGCTGGGCAGCCAGCTGCTGCTGCAGGTGAAGGAGAACCGGAAGTGGTACGGGCTGTACCAGGTGGCCGGGGTGACCCGGGAAGAATTCCTGGAGGCGGTGGAGCAGCTGCTGTAGCAGCGGGAAAGATGAAGCCAAGATGAAGAAAATGGCCGTTTTCTTTCATGTATGTTTCATGGAGTGTTGGTAAAGTATAGACATAACAAAGAACAAAACAACCAAACACCAACACATAAGGAGGAGACAGATATGAAGAAAAGATTATCCAGAAAAGCAGCTTGGGCGGCGGTACCGGTTTTGGCGATGACTCTCTGGCTGGGCGGCTGTGCGGCTTCGGCCAACCACACGGTGGAGGATACCACAGCGGCGGGAACCGTTGCGGTGACGGAGAGCGCCGCAGTGGCGGAGACCACCACACCGACCATCACGGAGACAACCGCGGCAGCCCAGAACCCGGCAGCCACGCCGGAAACCACGGCGGTAGCCGGAGGAGGTACGGCCGGACAGGCGGCAGAGTGGATTGGGGAGGACCGGGCCAGAGAGATTGCCCTGGGCCGAGCCGAGGGAACCAACCCCAACGTGTATAAGCTGTATCAGGACTGGGATGATGGAAGAATCGTCTATGAGGGTGAGATGGTGGATGATTCCTACCGGTATGACTTTGAGATTGATGCGGCCACCGGCGACGTGCTGAAGTGGGAGTGGGAGAAGCGGAGAACCGGGAACAGTACCCAGGAAGCCGGAAATGGCCAGACGGGCACAGGGAATGCCATCAGCACCGATGACGCTTCCTCCATTGCCCTGGAGAAAGCCCAGGGGACAAACCCTTGGATTGTGGAAATCGGGCTGGAGCGGGAGAATGGCCGCCAGGTCTATGAAGGGGAGATGCGGGATGACTCCTACGAGTATGACTTTGAAATTGACGCTTCCACCGGCGAGGTCCTCCAGTGGGAAGTGGAAGCACTGAGAAGATAAGGGTAACAACGGGGCGGAAGTTTTTCGCCCCGTTTTCCGGCTCTACGGAGAAACAGAGCAATGGAACGGGATAAACTCCATAATCCCGGGAATATGGCTTACAGAGAAATAAGAAAAAGGAAAGATGCAGTTCCAGAAAGAATCCGGGCCGTGAAAAGCCCGGATTCTTGGAGGTGGTCTCTTTTTTTATGCAATAAAACAGAATTTGTCAGCGACCCTTCTTCTCCGGCAGCGCAAAGAGCAATTCCCGGTCCGGGATCATGGGGAGGGTCAGGGTGGAGGCGGTCTCCCCGCCGGTGTACAGGGAAATCACCGGCAGATTTTCCGGATCGTACATGGGGTGCTGATAGGTGACCGTCTCTGCGCAGAACACGGTCAGCCGGATGCGGCTCCCCTCCCGGAACCGGTAAGAGGTAGGTTCCAGATTGAATTTTAGCAGGACCGGCCGGCTGAGGCCTTCGGCCCGCTTTTCCTGTATATCCTTTTCCGTGCTGGGATGGAAGGGAATGCCAACGGTGTCGGCCACCGGATTGGGGACAATGGTCCGGTGGGAGGCGCGGATGACGCCGTCGGTTACGTAGGTGCTCCGGCCGTCTGCGGTGACCTCCTCCAGGACGGCCAGAAAATCCCCGTCGGGCTGGGTGGAGGTGACCCACAGCTCCGCCATGGGAAAACCGGTCATCTCATGGGGCATGTCCGGAGAGAGTGCTTCACTGGTAAAGGTCAGGCAGCTCTGGTCCATGGGCGTCATATCTCCGTCCCACTCCCGGTGATAGGTGTTGTAGGTTTCCCCGCCAATCTCTTCAAAGAACCGGATCCCCAGATCCACCTGGTAAGAGAGGGCAGACGGGTCCGGCCTGGCCTCGCTGAGGGAACCGTCATGCCGGGAAGCAATGGTTCCGGAGGCGGCGGGGTTCAGGAACAGCTGCCGGTAGCGGGTCTCCTTCAGCGGGAAGGAATCGGACCAGTTCCAGCGGAAGCCCTCCGGGGCGCCGATGGTGTAGTAGTGGAACTTGGGCCGGCTCTCCCACCCGTTGGCAAGGCCCTTTAAGGCGTAATCGAACCACTGGCGGTGCTCCTCCGCCACGTTGAAGGCTTCCTCCGGGTACTTCTCCGGCCGGTAGGTGCCCTTTTCCGTGCCCTGGTGGCTCCAGGGGCCGATGGTGATGGTGCCTCCCCAGGCATTGCAGGCTGCAATCTGCCAGCCTACACTGGCGTCAAACCAGCCGGCAAACTGGTGCTGCCCAATGCCGCTTTCCCGGAAGTGGTCGGTGAAGGAGATGGCGGTGAGCTCCTGGTTGGGATACCGCCCAAATTCTTCATTCCGGCTGTCCCGGCACATGTTCTTCTGGATCAGGCGGCCCATAAAGTTGATGTTGTGGGGGAACTGATCCTGCTCATAGGCCTGGTAGGCCAGATCCCCCTGGGGGTCATCGTCCACCGGGACCACGGTCTTCCGGAATTCTTCTTTGGACAGCTTCCGGGATCCCATGTGTCCGGAGAGGATTTTGGAGGGAATCCGGGAAACCCCGTTGGGGAAATTGGTGTAGTAAAAGTTGACGTTGGACACACAGGGGGTGATGGCCTTGAGGCCCTGGGGCGCCACATCCCCGGCGGTGCAGACCTGGATAAAGCTCCGGTTGGAACCGCCCATCATGCCCACGTTCCCGTCACACCAGGGCTGCTGCCGGATCCACTGGATCACCGCGTCCACATCCAGCCGGTTCTCATGGGAGGCAAAGCTGTCGTTGACGCCAAAGGACGCGCCGCAGCCCCGCATCTCCACCGCCACATACACATAGCCCCGGGCGATCAGGTACAGGGCCAGCGGGCCGTTGCCATTAAAGTAATTGCTGGGGTAGTGGGGCCGGGTCATGCTGAACCGGCCGCCCCGGGAGGCCATCAGCACCACCGGCAGCGGCTTCTCCTCCACCGTGCCATCCTCCTTTACCGGCCGCAGATAGTCCAGAGCCAGCCGGGTTCCGTCATAGCCGTTTACGTATAGGGAACGCTTTTGATAGGTGGGATAGGAAGCGGGGGATAGATCTTCGAATTTGATAAACATAGGAACCTCCTTTAGATGAATGTTGTGCAGGAAACGGAAGCGTGCCGCAGGCGGCGGGAGGGGGCCATGCCCCGCTTACCAGGCTTCCACGGCATGGAGAATAATAGGCTGGAATTTGTAGGCCTGCCGGGCCATGGTCCGGGGATTCCGCCCGTTGAGGTGGGCCGGGATGCAGGTGAGTACCAGCCGCTGTCTCCGGAAGTCAAAGACCAGGGCTCCGCCGCCCATGGAAGCCAGGCTGCGGATGTTCACCTGGAAAGTGGCCTCGTTCTCCCACCACCCGGAGAGCAGGGTGCGGTTGGTGTCCGTCTCAAAGATCCGGGAGAAAACGGAGTAGTCGTTTTCCACCACAAAGCCGGTCCCCTCATGGGCCAGCCACTGGCCCTGATAGCCGCACCGGGCGCAGACGGTCTGGCCCTTCTGCCGGGCGGTGATCTGGGCGTATTCCGGATGGCTCAAATCCAGCGAGATACTTTCCAGGCACAGGGGATTTTCCGGGAAGGTAAATTCCTTCCCGCTGATCTGCTCTCCCACGGAGGAGCGGGAGGTGCCGTGGCGGGATACCAGGGAGAAACGCTGCATCCGGTCCTGAAGCTCCTCAAAGATGTCCGGATCCTCCGGCAGCGGTTTTTCCTGCATCTGGAAATAAATGGTCTCCTTGACAAAGCCGGGGATCAGATTGTATTTCACCGGCGTAAAGGCCATGGTGGAAACCACCAGCCCGCTTTCCGGATAGATCAAGCCGTACTGGCCGCCGCCTCCGGCAATCCGGAAGCCGCCCACCTCGTTGTGCCAGATCTGGAAGCCATAGCCACAGTGGGAATCGGCGTCGGTCCGGTCGTTGTGGCCGTTGGGCACCAGCGCCCTTCCGCTCTGCTCCGCCAGATCCTCCCGCAGCAGCTGCCGCCCTTCCCAACGCCCTTTTTGGGAATAGAAGAGGGCCAGCTTAGCGAAATCCCGGGGAGACAGGCAGGTTACCGCCGGATCGTACTCTCCCTGCTCGTTGAAGCCGTAGGTCATCCGGATACCCAGGGGGTCCAGAAAACGGGGCTTCAGATACAGCGGCAGGATCTCTCCGGTGAGCTGCTGGACCAGCGTAGCCAGTACATGGGGGATGCCGTTGTTGTAGAGCCAGAAGGTCCCCGGGTCGTGATCCAGAGGCAGGGAGAAAAATTCCCGGTTCCAGTTGTCTGTACACTGCATCTGGTGGAAGGTATCCTGGCTGTGGCCGCTGCGCATGGTCAGCAGGTGGTACAGGGTCATCTGATGAAAGCGGGGATCCATGTCCGGGGGAAGATATTCCCGCAGGTAGGGGGTCACCGGGTCATCCAGCTGGATCCGCCCCTCCTGGACGCAGAAAAGGGCTGCCAGCCCCACAATGGTTTTCCCGGCGGACTGGAGCCGGTGCAGCGTATCGGCACCGTATGGTTTTGCCTGGGCCGCGGCCAGCTGTTTTCCGTAGCGGAAAACGTAAAAGCTGTGCAGCTCAATGCCTTCCTGCTCAAAACGGTCCATGAAATTCAGGATGGAGCGGGAAGGGACGCCACAGGATTCCGGGAAAGCGGTGGGGAAACTCTCTCTTGATTTTGTTTCTTCTGCCATATTGTCCTCCTTTTTGCGCAACACGGATTTGTTTTCTGTAAATATTGTAGCATAAACAAAAAAGGAAGAGAAGTCCCCCAAAATTGACTTTTATGGAGTTTTTGGTTAATATAGTGGCAGAATGAAACACCCTTCGGGTATAACACACGGCAGCTAGGAAAGGAAGGATACAATGGCCAAACGGGCGCTTGCGTACATACAGGCGGTGGCGGAGCAGGGGAGCATCAAAAATGCGGCGGAGCAGCTGCTCATTTCTTCTTCCGCCCTGAGCAAATACATACAGAAGGTGGAAAAGGAACTGGGGACTCCGCTGTTTAACCGGTTTGGGAACCGCTTTGTCCTGAGCTATGCGGGAGAGCGGTACCTGGCCTGGGCCGAGCAGATGGATGCCCTGGAGGAGATGATGCTTCGGGAGATGCGGGAACTGGCGGACCACCGGCAGGGGAAAATCCGGATCGGCACCCAGAGCTTTGTGTCCGGGCTGTTTACAGACCGGATCCTGCCGGATTTTTATCAGAAGTATCCCCGGGTGTGCGTGTCCTTGTCGGAGGATGTGTTTCCGGATATGGTGGATAAGCTGAAATGGTTTCAGGTGGACGCCGTGGCCGCCGGCATCGGGATTTTGTTTGGGGCCGATGCCATGCTGAATACCAACACCCGGCACTACTCCAAGCTGAAGCTGGTTTCCTTCGGGGAGAAGCCACGGTACCGGGAAACCTCTTTGGTCTACCACAAGGATCTCTATCTCTCCGCTCCGCTGCAGCACCTGTTCTCCCTGTGCCGGAAATACTTTGCCCGGGAGCCGGAGAAATTCTGTCCAGGAGAACAGCGCAGCTGCCCGCTGTGACACGGCGCTGCCCGGGAGGGAACTGCGGAAGGCCGGATTTGCGCCGGTTCCGGGTGCGGCTCTGGCTGGCATGAAACTTGCACTCATAGAAGATGAGGCCTGCCCGGCGGCAAGACCATTGTCACGGACCCGTTTCTGCCGGCGCCGGATGACCCGGCAGTCCACTGGAGAAAATACTCCTACGCCATGCAGCTGGTCACGTCCTTTCAAATCCGGCAGCAGCTGGTCTTTCTCTTTGAGAACAACCAGCACTATGAATTTGCGGATTTTACCCTGGACACCTCCCTGGCCCGCCATTCCTACGAAAACGAGCCGGAGCTTTTGGTGCGCAAGGAGCTGCGGCTGCTGGACAAGGGGCCCCCCTTCGAAACGCTGTACCCTTACGGAAGCCTGTATAACACCAATTTTATTCTTACCGTCAAAAACAATGTGAAAATCGCCTTCTGCGGCGGCAGTTTTGAGGATGTGGAGCGGAACCGCTGGAGAAATGCGGGCATCAACGTCCTGCTGCGCCAGTGCGGCACGCCCATCCGGCAGAATGATTATGAGCGGGTGGCACAGGATTTGATGGACACCGGAGCGGAGCTGATGCTGCCTCTGCACCATGAAAATATGTATGGCAAGCAGGAGGTGATGCCCTTTGTGGAAAAGGTCAATGAGACGCTGGAGAAGCGGGGCTATCCCGGCCGGATGTTCATGCCGGAGCAGGGCCGGTGGTATCGGCTGGGGCTGGGGATTTTTACTCGGTAACCTGCCATTTTTGTAGGATTGCCTGAAAACAGGGGGTGTTATGGTTTGTAAAAGCCATAACGCCCTCTGTTTGGTAGCGTGGAAAACACCTTTTCTGACAATAACCGTTTTATTATACCGTATATAGAATAGTTGAATTTGCATTTCATTGAGATGAAATATATAATCATATTAATAAACAAAGACAGCGCTGTTTGTTTATTCTTGCCACCTCGTACACGATTCACTCGTGGCTATATTACCATGAGGAAGGAGTTCTCTTGAAGATTGATATTGTACCTTTTGCGGAAGTGGTCTGCCAGAGAAAGCTGGGCGTCCACCATGCGCTTGTCCATTGTCGGGATGAAGTGGCCGCCGCTTTTCACTTCCAGCCCACGGATCGGAGATGTGAAATCCATTCCGCCGCCAAAAGCGTAGTAGGCTTGGCCGCTGGGATGGCCATGGATGAAGGGCTTTTTACTCTGGACACCCATCCAGTAGAGGTGCTCTCTGGTCATGTACCGGACGGATGCGATCCGGCCTGGCAGGAGGTGAATATAAAACACCTGTTGACCATGAGCAGTGGACATAACCGGAAGCTGATGGATGGATATTCTCTGATTCCGGGAGCTGTTAACCGGGATGATTTGGAAAATAGGGACTGGGTTAATTATACCTTCTCTCAGCCCCTGGATCTGGAACCGGGCAAAAAATTTGTTTACAACAATTCCTGCCCACACCTGATTTCCCGGATGATCACCCAGTTGACAGGAGAAAATCTTATTGATTGGCTCCGGCCAAGGCTTTTTGAACCGTTGGAGATCCACAATCCCCAGTGGGGGACGGATCCCTTGGGCTATACCTGCGGCCCTGGCGGCCTTATGCTTAGCGCAGAGGAGTATTCTCGCATTGTCCGCCTCTATCTTTCTCAGGGACAGTGGAAGGGAAAGCAGTTGGTTTCCAGGGATTACATGACCCAGGCCGTCAGCCGCCAGATAGAAACCGCTGCTACGGAGAACGCAGACCGTGATGACGCCAGCGCTGGTTACGGTTTCTATGTATGGCGGGCCTACCGGGACAACGCCTACTATCTTTTTGGCTGGGCCGGGCAGATGGGGATTGTGCTCCCGGATTATGACGCCTGCGTCACCCTGACCTCCTACGAATTCCAGACCCAGGCCCTGATGGATGCGGTATGGGAAACCATTGTGCCGCAGTTGCGTCCGTAAAGTTTTGTAGTTTCAACCTGTGCTGCTATGGCACAGCGAACCAAAAACATGAGGGGGAAATACTATGTCTACACAGATGATTATTTGCCTGATCATCAGCGTTCTCACTATCATTGGCTATCTGTCCGCCAAATTGCCCATGGGCGTGGTGGCCATGACCTCACTGGTGCTCTTTTACCTTACCGGCTGCATCACTGCCGATGATGCCGCTTCCTATTTTGGAAACCAGAATTTGTGGCTGTGTGTCTGTATGTTTATCGTCTCCGCGGGCTTTACAAGAACCCAATTTGTCAAAAAACTGGCGCAAAAGGTGAACTCCATTGCCCGTGGTTCACTCCGTAAGATTTTCTTCGGCTACATGATTCTGGGCGTGATTCTCTGCCAGTTCATTGGACAGGCTGTGGCGGAGTTTGCCATCGTTGCTCCCCTGCTGGGAGCGTCCGTGGATGAAATTGGCGTGAAGCGCTCCAAAGTTATGTATCCTCTGGCTATCATGTTGCTGGCCACTATGGCTTGGCTTCCGCTGGGTGCGGGGTATGCATTCCCTATGCAGGTCAACGGTATGTATGAGACCTTCGGCATTACCGGCTACACCATGTCTGTGTTTGATCCCTTCCTGCTGCGTCTGCCTGCCATCTTAATTGTGGGCATTTTCATTATGACCATTGGGCTGAAAATGGCGCCCGATGAGCCTATTGTGCCCATTACTGGCAATACCGTCAGCAAACAGTCGGATGAGCCTCCGCTGCCTCCTTTCCAGGAAAAATGCGGCTACATTATCTTCTTTGCCACCTGTGCTGTTATGTTGTTTTCCGGAAGCGTTGGCCTGCAACCTTGGCTGGTGGCTCTGGCCGGAGCCGTTCTGATGGTTCTTACTGGTGTGCTGAGAGGAAAGCAGATCAACGACGCCCTGCCGGTTTCCTACTTCGCTGTGTTTGCCGGCGCACTGTCCATGGGCGGCGCCCTGACCAACACCGGAGCGGCGGACTTGATTGGGCAGCTGATTGCAAACCTGGCCACCTCCGTCAACAACACCTTCATGGTGTATCTGATCATTTTCATGGCAGCTTTTATCATCACCCAGTTTATGCTGAACAGCGCTGTGATCTGGTCCCTGATGCCTCTGGTGCTGGCTACCACTAAGGTAATGGGAATCAATCCCATTGGCGCATCTGTGTTGGTGTGGTATGCTGCTACCGCTGCCTACATGACTCCCATGTCCTGCCCGCTGATTCCCCTGGCCATGGCAGCCGGCGGATACGACTTCAAGAGTGTGTTTAAGCAGTCCATTATTCCAAGCCTTCTGATGATCCTGGTAGGCGTGGGCTGGACCAGCATTATGTATCCCATTTTCTGACGTGGCAGAGGCTTCAGAAAGAAGGGAGCAAGATTCTCAGAAAGGAGCGTGCCTTATGTATCAACCGCACAATGGAGATTCGGTTCTCCAACTTATGGAAGGCGCCTACGATCTTCATACCCATACACTGCCGGATTTCTTTCCCCGGTGTTTGGATGACTTTGAACTGCTGCGCCAGGCAGATCTGTATGGTATGGCCGGCGTTATGCTGAAAAATCATCTAGATCCTACCCCGGCCCGGGCTATCCTAGTCAATTCTCAGGGCTTTAAGGCTAAGGCCTACGGCTCTGCCGTTCTGAACCTGACCATTGGGGGCGTCAATCCCATTGCCGCCCAGAGATATCTGGAAATGGGCGCTAAGATTATATGGATGCCGACCCTCCATAGCCGCAACCAGATGGAATACCACAATTTTGACAACAAGCTATGCCACCCCGGTATCCGCCTGCTGGATGAGGAGGGGGGCCTGAAGCCGGAGGTGTATGAGATTCTGGAGCTGGTAAAGGAATACGATGCGGCCGTAGCCACCGGCCACATCAGTCTGGGGGAATCTGTTGCGGTTTGCACCGCCGCCCGGGAGCGAGGGATTAAGACCATTCTCACCCATCCCGACTGGGCCTGTACTACCATCCCTCTGGAAATCCAGAAGATGCTGGTATCCAAAGGGGTGATTGTAGAAAAACTGTGGTTCGATGTAGGGCTGAACCTGGTGACTGCTTCCTATATGGCCCAGACCATCAAAGAGCTGGGACCGGAGAATTGCTTTCTTGCCACCGACCGGGGGCAGTTGGATAAAGAGTATCCGGCGGAAGGGCTCATGATGTTTATGGACGCTATGCTGGATGAAGGGCTGACCAATGACCAGGTCCGCTATATGACTCACGACAACCCGGCGAAGATCGTCGGCGCATAGTTTTCCACAATTTCACTTGAAAGCATCCATACACCGCCTGCTCCCTGCCCGGGGAACGGACGGTGTATGCCCATATTCGAGGAGGGCTGTTATGAACCAGAGAGATTGTGAACTTGTTTTGGCCATTGCCAGGGAGGGGAGCATTTCCCGGGCAGCTGCCAGGCTCTACATGAGCCAGCCGGCCTTAAGCCAGTTTCTTTCCAGACTGGAAGCCCAACTAGGCACCAAATTGTTTGTCCGCAGCGCCAATGGATTAAAGCCTACCTATGCTGGGGAATGCTATATTCAGACTGCAGAGCGGATTTTAAAGCTGTGCAATGATTTCCAGGTGGAGCTGTGCAATATCAACAGTCTTCATAAGGGAAAGATCCAGGTAGGTGCCACGGTTCATCTGGGATCTTATATATTTCCAATGCTTCTACCCCGCTATAAGGAGCGTTACCCCAATATTGAAGTCCTCATCACCGAGAGCCGTTCGGAGGATCTGGAGCGGTTGCTGGCGCACAATGAACTAGATCTTGCCCTCATGCACATTCCGTTTCGCACTATGGAAGCGGAATATGAAATTATTGCCCAGGACCCGTATGTGATGGTGGTGGCGGAAAGCAATCCTTTGGCCAGTCAGATCTATGAAAAGGACGGAAAGCCTTATGTTGACCTCCGTCTTTTTGCGAAAGAAAAATATATTCTGGCGTACCCAACTCAGCGGGTCCGGCAGATTTCCGATCGGATTCTGGAGAAAGCAGGCATAACGCCGGATATCACTTTTATGACCAGCAGCGTGGAAACCGCCATGCGGGTGGCCAGCGTAGGACTGGGGGTTACGCTGATGCCTCAGAGCTATATCAGCCTGTTTACCTGTCCGATTCCACCCCACTTCTGCTATCTGGAGGACATCTATGAACCCTGGTGGACCTTTGTGGCCGCCTATCCCAAGGACAGCGAACTTTCTGGTCCGGCTATGGAAATGGTGCGGATTCTCCGGGAAATTTATCATCCCAACCCGCTGCCGTCTGAGAGCTAGGAATAACCGGAATTTGATCCCTATTGTGTTGCGGCTTCCATGAACGGCTTTATTGGGTAGGATTCCACTCCCCGTTTACCGGGTTCACAAAAAGCACCTGGCGCTCCCCGTCCTTGGTCCCCTGAAGCACGTAGCCGGTGCTGACCATGGGATTGCCGT
>CAZSAF010000033.1:0-4743 GCA_964604605.1 uncultured Lachnospiraceae bacterium | reverse complement strand
CTGGACCATGGCCATGCGGGAATAATCCGGATTGGGCATGACCTCCGTGTAGCCGGCCTCCTCCAGCCGCCGTTGGGCCTGGGCCAAGGTGTAGCCGGGGCGGAACACCAGAAACAGCGCGCCGCACAGCAAGGTCAGGACCAGGGAGAGGACTACGGCCCAGGGAAAGCGGATGCGGGCATTGCGCGCCGGGGTCAGCAGCAGGATGACGCTGAACAGCAGAGAACCAGCAGTACACGGATCAGGCCGGAGTAGTCCTTCCGGTCTTTTTCTTCGCGATTCTGGGCAGCGTTGGAAGCGTCCATGGGTATCATCCTCCTTGGGAATCTTTTTCGTCGGTGGGTTCTCCCCGGGGAATGCGCACGGTGAAGGTGGTTCCCTCCCTCAGCTGGCTTTCCACCGAGACGGTTCCGCCGTGGGCCTCGGCAATCCACTTGACGTAGGAGAGGCCCAGGCCAAAGCCTCCGTTTTTGCTGCCGGCCCGGGACTCGTCTGCCTGGTAGAAGCGGGTAAAGATTTTGTCCAGCTTTTCCGGGGGGATGCCCGGGCCGTCGTCCGCCACCTGGAGAACCACCGTATCGCCGGAATTGCTTCCCGGCTCCCGGCCCGGCCCGGCAGGGGCTTCCTCTGGTACCGTGAACAGCCGCACATGGATTTCCCCGTTTTCCCGGCCGTAACGGATGGCGTTGTTGACCAGGTTGATCAGGAGGCGCATCCACTGGGTTTCATCCACCTGCGCCTCCAGATCCTCCGGAATCTCCGGGAAAATATGAATTCCCCGTTTTTCCGCAGCGGCGCTCAGCTCCTCGCAGATGCTGTCACACAGCAGGGCCAGATTCACCTCTTCCTTCTGCAGTGCATCGGCGGCCTGCAGGTTCTGAGACAGCTCCAGCAGCTGGGCGCAGAGGGAAGACATGCGCCGGGACTGGGTGCGGATGTTCTCCAGAGCCTTCTGATACTCCTCCGGCGTGTGTTCCCGGTCCAAGGCGTAATCGCAGTAGGAAAGGATTACCGCAATGGGGGTGCGCAGCTCATGGGAGACGTCCGAGGAAAATTGCCGCTCGTTGTCAAAGGCCTTCTGCAACCGTTCCATCATCTGGTTCAGGGTTTCCGTCAGCTGGTACAGCTCGTCCCGATGGGCGGGCAGCTGAATCCGCCGGGTCAGGTCATTGCCGGCGCTGATTTCCGCTGCCGCCTGGCGGATCCGGTCCACCGGGGCAAAGGCTTTTTTGGTGACCAGCCAGCCGCCTACCACCGCGGCCAGAAACAGGGAGGGCAGGGCGATCAGGGCCACCCGGTGCATCAGCCGGATGGCGGCCGTGGTGTTGTCCGTCAGGTAGATGCCCCGGATCCACAGGCTGGTGGCGTCCGGATGGCTGACCAGCAGGTCGTAGACCATCCAGTGATCGTTGCCGTTCTGGACTGTCTGGTAGGTACCGCTGACCAGGGGCACCTGGGAGGGAAAACCGGTGGGGGCGGTGCCGGCCAGGGAAGTGCCCTGGGGGCCGTACAGGAGAATGGTGGCTCCCTGGGCATAGAAATCAAAGTCCGGGTCAATCTCAATGCGGTCGTCATAGTAAGAAATCCCGTTGGCCGCTTCCTGCACCGCCTGCTGCAGCCGTTCTTCCGTTACATTCTGCACTGCTGTGTCGGTGGTCAGAAACAGAAAGATGATCATCAGCGCGGCAATCCCCAGGAGAAAAGCGGAGTAAAACAGGGACACCCGGGTTTTGATGGACCAGTTTTTCATGCTTCCTCCCTCATCACATAGCCGGCGCCCCGGATGGTGTGGATCAGTTTCTGGTCATAGCCGGTGTCCAGCTTTTTCCGCAGGCAGCGGATGTACACATCAATGACATTGCTGCCGCCCTCATAGTCATAATTCCAGATATGCTGCTCAATCTTTTCCCGGCTCAGCACAATGCTCTTGTTCATCATCAAATATTCCAGGACCGAGTACTCCTTGCTGGTCAGGGAGATGGCCTTGCCGCCCCGGGTTACCTGCCGGGTATTCAGGTTCAGTTCCAGATCCGCCAGGGTCAAAATGCTGGAGCCGGAGGAGTCCGCCATCCGCCGCAGCATCACCCGGATCCGGGCGCTGAGCTCCTCAAAGGAAAAGGGCTTTACCAGATAGTCGTCGGCACCGGAATCCAGCCCCTCCACCCGGTCCGTGACGGAACCCTTGGCGGTGAGCAGCAGCACCGGGGTTTTCTTCCCCTCCCGCCGCAGCTGGCGCAGCACAGACAGGCCGTCCAGCTTGGGCATGAGAATATCCAGAATCACCGCGTCGTACTCGGTGACAGCCAGATAGTCCAGGGCTTCCCGGCCATCGGCGCAGGCGTCCACGCTGTAGCCTTCCTCGGTGAGTCTTTGGGCGGTCAGCTCCCGCAGGGAATCTTCATCTTCCGCATACAGCAGTCTCATGGCAAAATCCTCCTTGAGAAACGGAAAGAACGGTTGGGGGCGTTCTTTTGACGTTTGTTTCATCATAGCACAAAGCGGTTGTTTTTCCAATGGTATCAGCGGGAGATGAAAGGAAAATGAAGAAAAGCCGCGGAAGAAGCTTTTTCTTCATGTTCCCTTCATTTTTCCCTGGTACAGTAGAGACACGAAAAAGCGACCGTTGGAGGAGGAAAATAGATGAAGGAGAAGCTTTCCAGAAAGGCGTTGTGGGTGTTGGTGCCGGTGCTGGTGGTAGGTATCCTGGTCGGAGGCCGGGCGGTGGTATCGGCAGCAGACCGGCAGGAGGCGGAAAATAAGGCCAAAACCTGTGTGCCGGAAGACGCGGTACTCCAGGGAAAAGACCGGGAGGACGGCGTCTACAAATTTTATTTTTTCTCGGAGTCCACCGGCTACTCCTATGAGGTGGAAATCAGCCGCAGTTCCGGGGAAGTCCGGGAGGTGGAGACAGAGCTGCGGGGCGGCGCAGGCTCCCAGAGCGTGACCTTCACCGAGGAGGATATTACGGCCAAGGTGCAGGAGTTGTATCCGGGGGCAGTTGTTTCCGGCATACAGCTGGGAATAGACGAGGGCCTCTACTCCTACGTGGTGTATTTCCGGTCCGATTACAAATATGGGTCCCTGGAGCTGAATGCGGAGGACGGCACCGTGCTGGAGAGCAAGATCAAGTACGGAACCCTGGTGGTGATTCCGGTGGAGACCGGCAATGTGACGGAGGATACCGCCTATCTCACGCAGGAGGAGATCCGGAGCCGGGTGGCGGAGGCCTATCCGGACAGTCAGATGGTGTCGGTGGAGATGGATCGGGAGGACGGCCGCTATGTCTACGAGGTGGAGTTTTTCAGCGGAGACCGGAAATACGATCTGGTCTACGATGCCCTGACCGGGGAGGTGCTGGAGGAGGAAAGCAAGTTGACCAACTGGCAGCCTTCCGAGACCACCGCAGCTTCCACCGAGTCCAGTGAGACGGCATCTGCGCCTTCGGAGACGGATTCGGGGAGCACCACCGCGCCGACGGAAGGGACAACTGCCGGGGAAAACTCTGCCGATTCTGGTGGGGCCAGCCAGCAGATCAGCGAGGAACAGGCCAGAAACATTGCCCTGGGCAAGGCGGAAGGGACCAATGCGGAGGTGTATAAGATTCATTTGGATCGTGATGACGGCCGGCTGCTCTACGAGGGGAAAATGCGGGATGATGCCAACCGCTATGAATTTGAGATTGACGCCTACACGGGGGTCGTGCTGAAATGGGAAATGGAGGCGCTCCATGGTGGACAGAGCACCTCCGGCGGTTCTTCCGCAGAAGTGATCAGCGTGGAGGAGGCCTCCTCCATTGCCCTGGGGAAGGCTCAGGCGGGGGATGCCCGGATCACGGAGATCCAGCTGGATGAGGATGACGGTCGGCTGATCTACGAAGGGGAGATGCGGGACAGCCTTTATGAATATGAGTTTGAGATTGACGCTTACACGGGCACCGTGATCCAGTGGGAAGTGGAATAGGATTTTCTTCTTTCCATAAAAATCTTGGGTAGGGGAGAAGGCCGGAGGACCGGGCCAATGCTCGGTTCCCCGGCTTTCTTGCGCGGAGGAGCCTGCCGGGCAGGATCCGGATTTGCCAAGGAGAAAGATGAAGAGAAGATGAAGAAAAAAATGAAAATCTTTCATGATCCTTTCATGTGTCCTTGGTGAAGTAAAGGCACAAACAAAGAACAAGAGAGCTTTTTAAGAAGGAGGAAATAAGTATGAATAAAAAGTTATCCAAGAAAGTTGCATGGGCGGCGGTTCCCGTTTTGGCAGTAGGACTTTTGGTGGGAGGCAGAGCTGCGGTATCCGCGGCGGACCGACAGGAGGCGCAGAATACGGCGAGGGCTTATGTGCCGGCGGACGCGGTGCTTCAAGGGCAGGAGCGAGATGATGGTGCCTATAAGTTCCGGTACTATTCGGAATCCACTGGCATGGTGTATGAGGTGGAGATCAGCCAGAGCTCTGGCACCATCCGGGAGCTGGAGACAGAGCTGCGGGGCGGCATGGGATCGGCCAGCGCTTCCCTTACGGAGGATCAGATCCGGGCCCGGCTGCAGGAGCTGTATCCCGGGGCAGAAGTGACCGGTATGCAGTTGGGGAAAGACGATGGATATTATTCCTATGAGGTATATTTCCGGACCGGTGATCAGTACGGATCCGTGGAGCTGAATGCAGCGGATGGAACTGTACTGGAGAGCCAGGTGAAATACGGCACGCCGGTGGTGATCCAGCCGGAGACCACGGCGGCGGAGACCACGG